>JAZQWE010000264.1:0-2660 GCA_045632225.1 Eubacteriales bacterium
ATTATGCGCTTTTATTTCAATCTTTTTCCCGTAGTTTTCTACGGCGGATGCAAATTTTTTATCACCGATTACGGTTTCGCTACCGCTTTTTGATTTGCGGTATTCGGCATCGGCTCCGTCGCCGATAAGGTTAATTTGTGAAAAGCCGGAAATGATTTGAAAGATACTCTCGTCGCCGATTGAAATGTTTTTGTGAAGGGCTTTGCCGTCTTTTTTAAAATACTCAATTTGTATTTTGGTTTCGCCGCTTTTTTCAAAAAGAGTGGCTGTGGCGCGCAGAGTTTCTTTGTCAGAACATTTTGAAAATACAGCTTTTTTTAGAAAGCCTTTTTTTGCCGCCGTAAAGAGTAGAGAGGAGAGTTTTTCTTGTGAGTTAGTGGGCATTATTTTTTCTCCTTGCTCTTTTTAGAAAAAGAAATCTTGTTTTCGGTATGATTCAATATGCGCTTTATGTTTTCTCTGTGCATGAAAATTACGGTTGCGGCAACGATAAAACTGATGAGAACGGGGAATCCGAGGCCAATGCCTGAAAGCCCTGCCGCGGCAAGTTTATAGGTTAAAATAGGGTAGAGCATGCAAGCGATAACCGACCCGAGTGAAACATATTTTGTCGTGGCGACAATCGTGAAAAAGATGGCCGCCAAAAATACAAAGCAAACGGGGTCGAGAGTAAGCACCATAGCGGCGAGTGTTGCAACACCTTTACCGCCTTTGAATTTGAAAAATATCGGAAACATGTGTCCTATTACGCAAAAAAGTCCTGCAAGGTAACTTCCTATACCGAAAGCGGCAAAAATCATATTTCCGAGTAAAACCGAAACGACAGCTTTAAGCATGTCGCAAAGTAATGTGCAAAGTGCCGACGCTTTTCCGTATGTGCGGAGCATATTGGTCATTCCCGCGTTTCCGCTACCGTACTTGCGAATGTCGTCATGATGAAAAACCTTTGAGATTACAAGTGCAAAATTTACACTACCAAGCAAATAGGGGACCGTTATGCATAGTGCTATACATAAAGCGGTTGAAATATAGGGGGAAATATGTTGTGATAAAAAACTGTAAAAGTCAGTCATTTTTTGCTCCTCTTGTCTTAAAAAGATCGCTCAGTCTTGATTTGAGCAATTCTTTTTCCTCGTTTGTCTTTTTATTTAAAATTTTAATTTCTGTAATGCTGCCGTTTTTGTCGAAAGTTGCATGAGCAATGTCACCTTCGCAAGCGGGGAAGTCGTTTTGAGAAAATATATATTTTGCCCCGTTTTCATCAAAGGCAATGGCAATTCCTTCTTCAATGCGGTCAACGCGAAGCTCTTTGCTTTTGGTATGCATATATTACCTCTAAAAAACAATTATAAAAACAGTATAACATATATTTTTATAAATTAAAAGAAAAATATTATATTAAATTGACAATTCCATTGAAAATTGGTAAAATAATATAATGTAAAAGTATACACACGGAGCGGTTATGGAACAGATAAAGAAAGAAATTGAAAATTTGCGTGAAAAACTTGCGCATTATGCAAAGATGTATTATGTATATGATACATCGGAAATTTCGGATTTTGAATACGATGCCATGTTTCGCAGATTGCAGGAACTTGAGGCGGCATATCCGCAGTTTGACGATGTCAATTCGCCGACTAAGCGTGTTGGCGGTATGGTGCTTGATAAATTTGAAAAAGTTACTCACGCAGTACAAATGGGAAGTCTTACGGATGTATTTTCGTTTGAAGAATTACGCGACTTTTTAACAAGAACTGCTGATGCGGTTGATAATCCTATATTTTCTGTAGAACCGAAAATTGACGGTTTATCCGTTGCTCTCACATACGAAAACGGCGAGTTTGTGTTTGGTGCAACCCGAGGTGACGGATTTGTGGGAGAAGATGTTTCTGAAAATCTTCGTACGATAAAGTCAATACCGCTTAAACTCTCAGAGCCGCTTTCGTTTTGTGTTCGCGGTGAGGTTTTTATGCCCAGAGAGTCTTTTTATAAGCAAAACGAACAGCGCACAGCGCTTGGTCAGCCGCTTTTGGCAAATCCAAGAAATGCGGCGGCCGGCTCGCTTCGCCAACTCGATTCTTCAATAGCGGCAGCAAGAGGTCTTGATATATTTATTTTTAACCTCCAATCGGGTAATTTGTATCTAGAAAAAGAAAATCCAAGTAGCCATTCTGCTATGCTTGACAGACTCAAAGAACTTGGTTTTCATGTTTTGCCCAATCGCATTTGCGCCGGCGGGTATGATGATATAGCCGCTCATATTGAAAGTATTGGCGCTATGCGTGATGAACTTGCGTTTGATATTGACGGTGCTGTTATAAAACTTGACGATATCGCCAAAAGAGATATTGTAGGTGAGGGAACAACAACTCCCAAATGGGCAGTTGCATACAAATATCCTCCCGAACAAAAACACACAAAACTCCTTGATATTTTTATTCAGGTGGGCAGAACGGGTGTTCTTACTCCCAACGCATTGCTTGAGCCGGTGCGACTTGCCGGAACCACGGTTTCAAAAGCAACACTTCATAATATGGACATTATCCGTGAAAAGGATATCCGTATAGGGGACACGGTTATTGTTCAAAAAGCGGGCGATATTATTCCTGAGATTGTTGCAAGTGTGAAAGAAAAACGCGACGGAACGGAAAAGGAGT
>JAZQWE010000265.1:0-5656 GCA_045632225.1 Eubacteriales bacterium
TTTTTAAAAAAATTAACTTTTGTATATAAAATTGCAAAACATAATAAGCACTATTTTGAGCAAATTATTTTTGAGCGAAATCGGATTTTAGAGGGGTCCGACGCCGCGAAAGGAATTAGTTATGAACAAATGCAGAAAATATTTTGGTTTATTTTGTTTTATAATTTCTTTGTTGCTTTTGGTGAGTATATCGGCTGCCGCACAAGAGGTTTTTGTCGGCGGAATACCGTTTGGTGTCAGATTTGAATCGGGTGAAGTGGTAGTGCTTAAAACAAATGAATTTTTGTCATTCGGCAAAACGGTTTCGCCGGCTCAAGAAGCGGGGATTATAAGCGATGATGTAATAAAAAGCATAAACGGCACAAAAATCACATCTTCTGAGGATGTAATAAATGCGGTAAAGTGCGCAAACGGTGAAAAACTTGACTTTACAATAGAGCGTGGCGGCAAAGAAATAGAGGTTGACTTGTATCCTAAATTTAGCGATCAAACGGGAGAAAAACAACTTGGTGTAATGCTTAAAGATTCTTCTGCGGGAATCGGCACAGTAACATTTATAATGGAAGATGGGCTGACTTTTGCAGGGCTTGGTCACGGTATTTGCGATGTGCAAAGCGGTGAAATTTTAAAAATCAAAAGCGGTTATATAAGCAATGTCACTATCAGCAGTATCAACAAAGGAAAATGCGGTTCGCCCGGTGAATTGCGTGGTGTTATTGAAACTGAAAAATGTGGGAAACTTTTGTCAAATACCGAGGTTGGTGTTTACGGAATTTTTACCGAAAAGCCTAAAAACAGCAATGAAAAAATCAAAGTTGCAGATAAGAAGGAAGTAAAAGTTGGCAAGGCGACTATTCTCTGCACTCTTGATGATAATGAAAGACATGAATATGAAATTGAAATTGAAGAAATTCACAGCGGAGCGAGCATTAAAACAAAAAACTATGTCATAAAAGTGGTTGATGAAAAATTGCTCGAAAAAACGGGGGGAATTGTTCAGGGGATGAGCGGTAGCCCGATCATTCAAAACGGAAAGCTTGTGGGTGCTGTAACACATGTGCTTATAAATGATCCAACGCGAGGATATGGAATATTTATAGAAAACATGATGGATGCGGTAGCTTAATAAAAATAGGGCGGTTTTTATCGCCCTATTTTTATTGCTACTTATATCTGTTGAAATACACATATATTTAATTTATTTGCTTTTTGATTTGCTCAAGAGCGCCTTTTTCGAGTCTTGACACTTGAGCTTGTGAAATACCGATTTCATCTGCGATTTCCATTTGAGTTTTACCGTTGAAAAAACGCATATCAATTATTTTCTTTTCTCTATTCCCAAGCTTTTTCATTGCTTCTCTTAAAGCAATATCCTCAAGCCAAATTTCATCATCAACGCTGTGGTCGCTAATTTGGTCGATTACATATATCGAATCGCCGCCGTCGTTGAAAACTGAATCATATAAAGAAACGGGTTCAACAATGGCTTCCATTGCGTGAGAAATTGCCTCTTCGACTTCTCCCACTTCTTTTGCAATCTCTTCAATCGTTGGTTCTCTCAAAAGACTTTTTGTGAGAAGCTCTTTTGCTTGTAAGGCTTTGTATGCAAGGTCGCGAACCGAGCGGCTCACACGAATTGAATTATTATCACGCAGATATCTGCGAATTTCGCCTATTATCATCGGCACTGCATAAGTTGAGAATTTTACATCAAGTTCAATATTAAAATTGTCAATGGCTTTTATAAGGCCGATGCACCCAACCTGAAATAAATCATCCATATTTTCTTTTCTACTTGCAAATCTTTGAATAATACTTAAAACAAGTCTTAGGTTACCGTCAATCAATTCGTTTCTCGCCATGTTGTCACCGTTTTTTGACCGTTTTAGCAGTTCCCTCTTTTCCTCATCAGTTAAATTTTTTAGTTTTGCGGTATTAACACCGCATATTTCAACTTTACCGAAATACATGGCAAACTCCTATGAAAAATCATTTGTTAAAAGTATTGACTCATGTATTTTGAGGTATGCAAAAACTCATTTAGGGAAAATATAGAATTGATTGACAAAACAAATTTAAAACATTATAATTTTATACAGAGTTTAATTTCATTTGAGGTACAGAATGTCAAGACTTACTTTAAAATCAATAAGAAAAGAAAACGCAAGGCTTGCGCTTGAGGCTATTGCCAGAAAGAAACATATAACCAAACTTGAAATTTCTGAGGAAACGGGCCTCAGTTTAATGACGGCGGGCAAACTTGTCAGCATGCTCGGCGCAAGCGGCATTATTATGCGCGGTAAAAGCATAGCGCACAAGGCGGGGCGACGCGCCGAGGTGTTTAGAATACGACACGAATGGCTTATCCCTGTTTTTGAAATTGCTTGTCGCGTATTTAAATTTTACATTACTGACCTTGAGGGCAATGTTATTGATAAAATAGAATACAGATGTACAGATTCACCGATGTATATTTCTAACGAATTTATCAGTTTTTTGAAAACAACGCTTGAACTTTTGAAAAAGAGATATAAAAATAGAAAAGCACTTGGAGTAGGAGTATGCGTTTCGGGAGTTTATGACGCTGAAAACGATCGTATTATCTCTTCGATGATGCCGGAACTTTCCTCTATCAAGTTGATGCAAAATATTTCCAAAATATTTAAGCAAGATAATGTGGTAATTGATAATGCCAACAGACTTTGTGCTGCCGGACTTATTGAAAGTAATAAAGATTATCAAAATCGCACCATCACTTGCCTTTCGGTTAGCGATAGCATAGAGTGCACCACATGCGACCACGGTTCGTATATCAGCGGCGCAAACAATCTTGCCGGTCGACTCGGTGATATGCCGTATGCCCCCGGTTTTACCTATGCAAATTTTATGCGTGACGCAAAAGACAGCGCGGCTGTTTTTTCGCCCGTGCTTGATTTGTTAAAAACAGCCGCGGTTGCTTATGATCCGGATACAATTTACCTTTGTTCCGATAAATTTACATTTTCTCCGCAAATGAAAGACATGCTCTACTCTTCTCTTAAAAATGAAATGAGATGGGCTACGAATAAATCGCCGGAAATTGTAGTGGTAAATACAAGTACAATAGAAAGTGTAAACGCTATAATAACTCGTGTTATTGGGAATTGGCTTGACTCACTTCTTTCGGATGATGAATAATTGAATAGTTTTTTGAACATAATACTTTTGATTAAGCGAGTGCTTGATTATAAAACTTTCGAAAGGAATTTTGGTATTATGGAAAACAAAAACGCTAACATGAGCATCGAATGCACTGTTAATCAGTGTAAGCACCATTGCTGTGACAAGAATTACTGTTCTCTTGAAAAAATTACAGTAGTTACCCATGAAGAAAATCCTACCGTGACACAGTGCACAGACTGCCACTCCTTTGAAGCAAAGTCATCCTGCACATCTATGTAATAAAATAGGCGACGGCAAAGCCGTCGCTTATTTTATTTTGAGCGTTCTACTATTCTGATGTCAACGGGCAGAATTCCTGATTGCTCGTATACAATTTCATTTATCTGCGCAATGTCATTAGGGAGTAAACCGTCGCTCTTTACGACAATATTAGCGCTACCCCCGTTAACAACCGCAACGCAATCCGAAAAACCTTTCGCCTCTATCAATGTTTCGATATTGGATTCACTTTCGATGTCTTTTGCAATTCTTGAAATATCGGCAAATGCCTGAGTTTTTGTTTCTTCAAGCGCTTCGTTGCTTTCAACTACTGTTTTTAGTACGCCGAGCGCTTCATCTCGAGCCTTTTGCCTGCTTAAAACGGTTGTTGAAAAGTATATATCCTCGCCGTCTTTATTTTGCAAAACACTTTCCCCGTTTTCCATATTCGCAATATATGTATCCTCCATGTTGTTTTCACCGTATCCTATTGTATCAATGGGATCGCTGAAAAGCAGATAGTTTACATAAACCGCGCCGCCAATGACTAAAATCGCAAGAAAAACAACTATGTTTTTTTTGCCAATTTTTTTAAGTCCATCTTTAAGGTTATCCCCCATTTTTTTAAAATTGATATTGATTTTTTTCATATTAGCCTCCAAATATGTTTTTTAATAATTTATTCAGCCGATTTTTTTGTTATGACAAAAAAGAGCTGTTAATTTCGGATACCGTAATTTGCGTGCTTGAAATTCCAAACAATGCTTTTAGCAACTCATGAAGTTTAAGTTGCACATTGGGATTTTTTCCTCCTTCACATATTACTGCGATTCCTTGAATTTTAGAAGTTTGATTGCTTTCAAAAACAGAAATACTTTCACTGTTTTGGTATGTAATCATAACTTTAGCGTTTTTTACTCCTTCTACCGCGTTACAAAGTTCTTCTAATTGTTTCTCGGGTGAGATAACGGCGGTTCTTGAAGATTTCGTGCTGTTTAAAGATGATAGCGCGATTAAAACCATAATAAAAATGATTATAGGTACGAACAACTTGCTTTCCGCTACTTTTTTTAGATACAAACTCATATAAAATATACCTCTGCATCAATTTGAAATTGATTTTTTATAAACACTTTTATTTCGTAGGTACTTACTGTAAATTTACTTGAATTTAGCATTATTTTTGCCTCAATAACATTAAGTGTGCTGTTTTCAATTAAGAGTTCGCAATTTACATCTTCAAAATTGAATTTTTCTTTTAATGACTTGCATATCTTTTTTTCCAGGTCTTTTTTTGCCTCGTCAATTGATTTTTCAAATGCTTCGTTTGCTATTATTTCATAGTCTTCGGGGATTTGTGTTAATGAAAATCCGTTGTATTCGTTGGTAAATATGGCTTGCATGAATACTAAAATCAGTACGGTCCCGTTAATGGCTGTGATAGCCTTGCCGATTTGAGCGTTTTTAGAGCTTGCAATTATGAGTTTTATAATTGCGCTGAAAAATGCAAGTAACGCGCAAGAAATTACCGCTGTCTTAATCATGAAAGATAAATAGGAGAAGCGCTTAAAACGAAGTTTATATTTAAAATCGCCGCCAAAGAAATTGCGCAAAAGGTGGCAAGTGAAAAATCAAAGGCATTTTTAATATGTGAAATAAAATCTTTCAATTCGGACAATTTGAAATAATCACATAAAAACTTTGAAAAATCAAGCATTACTCCGCCTCCCCAAAGTAAAATTAAAATTGGAATGAACATTACAATTACAAATATAACAGCGGAAAGTGCAAATGTGTTTTTTAAAGTAACTATTCCGCTTGCAATTATTTTTAATGACTCGCTTACGGTGCCGCCGATAATGGGAACCGCGTTGCTTATGAGCAATTTCAAAGCCCTTGCCGAAACTGTATCTGCGGCATTTGCGGCTTGTCCGTAAATGCTGACAATTATGTAAAAAAGCGATACTGAAATTGCAAAAACTGTAAAAATTCCGTTTTTTATAAATACGGTTAATGCACCAAAACTCCCCTCACCTGATAAAGTATCAATTATTGCAGTCCCAAGAAAAAATAACAAAACAGTCGGAAATAAATTGTTAAGAATTACTTGCGTAATTCCAAGAAATGCAGAATAAAAAATACTGTAAGATTTGGCAAGAGAAATGTTGCCGCCCGATGCGAAAAGTGTGCTGAAAATTGGAAAGATAACACCGGTAAAAGTGGAAATATCCCTCAT
>JAZQWE010000266.1:0-2053 GCA_045632225.1 Eubacteriales bacterium
GGTCATACTGCGGCTGTGTTTGTAAAGTTTAAGAATAAGCCCTCTAAGGAGCAGATTCTTGAAGATTGGAAAAACTTTAGCGGTAAGCCTCAGGAATACAAACTTCCCAGCGCTCCCGAGCAGTTCATTACTTACTTTGAAGAAGATAACCGTCCTCAGGCAAAACTTGACCGTGATATTTACGGCGGAATGGGTGTTACTGCGGGCAGACTTCGTGAAGATGTAATTTTTGACTACAAGTTTGTTGGTCTTTCCCACAACACTCTCCGCGGTGCTGCAGGCGGTGCGGTTCTCATTGCAGAACTTCTCGCTAAAGAAGGCTACATTACAAAGAAATAAGACAAAAAAGGGTTGCCATGCGGCAACCCTTTTTCGCGGAACAAATATATTATATCACAATTTTAGTAAGAAAGTCAATTAGATAAATACACATAAATTATTTTGAAATTTCGTTTGCTTTGTCAGTATATTTTTTGCAAGCATTTTGCTATAATCAAAGTGAAAGGAGGCAATGCTATAGTTAAATTTAATTCCAAATAAAGGTGGTAAGATTATGACATTAACAATTAACGGTAGAGACATGACCCCTCGAAATGACCTTCGTGCTATCACAGAAAAAAGAGTTGCCAAACTTGACAAATTCTTTGAAAATCCTGAGGTAAATGTCCTTTACAGCAAAAAGCGCAATCTACAGATTGCTGAAATCACCGTTTACGCCAACGGAACCATCTTCAGAAGCGAAGTTGAAAGCGAAACATTTAATAATTCCCTTGATGAAGCGATTGAAAACATTCTTCGCCAAATCAGAAAGTACAAGACAAAACTTGAACGGGATTTGCGTGTTGATGCTTTTGAGTTCTTCGATGAGGAATACGAACTTGATGAACCGGAGATTGAAATTCGTACAAAGACATTCCCTGTTAAGCCAATGTCACCGGAAGAAGCAATTCTTCAAATGAACTTAATTGGTCATGTGTTCTTTGTTTTCCGTGACGCAAGTACCTCTGAAGTTTGCGTTGTTTACAAAAAGAAAGACGGCAAATACGGTTTGATTGTGCCGCAGTAATATAGAATAAATTCCCCGTGCCTTTCGGCACGGGGATGCTTTTATTTTGATATTAAAATGTAATGTAGCAATAGAAAATAAAAAAATCAACCAGACGGTTGGTTTTTTATTGGTGACCCGTGGGGGAATCGAACCCCCGTTTTCGCCGTGAGAGGGCGATGTCTTAGCCGCTTGACCAACGGGCCATTTGCTCGCAACATTGGTATTATAGCACGGTGATTTTAAAATTGCAATACCTTTTTAAAAATTTCTAAAAAATATTTTAAGTGACAAAAAAGTGCAGTTTTCACTGCACTTTTTTGCTTCTATTCGGCATTTTCGTATGTTTTGAAAATCTTTAAAAGCACCTTTAAAACATCTTCATCTTTTTTTAACTTGCAAGAAATATAAGTTTTAATCGAAGTAACAAATCTTACGCGATTTCCAAGTTCATAAGCAACCGAACTCCATTTTGCAATGTCAAATTTTTCGGCAAAAATGCGAATTTCACCGTTTTCAAATTTAACTAGCGACATCTTTGCGCGTTCAGCCATGTGTCTTATCAAAGAAATATAAATGAGATTTTTAACAGGCTTGCCAAACTCGCCAAATCGGTCTATAAGTTCGTCAGTAATATCCTCAAGATCTTCCTCGGTTTCGATAAGCGCAATCTTTTTGTACATTTCCATGCGCCCTGCAGAAGAATAAACATAGGTATCCGGAATATATGCGTCAAGCGGGATGTCAATTTTGCATTCAACTCTTTCAGGCAATTTTTCGCCCTTTTCTTCAAGCACCGCTTCATTTAAGAGTTTGATATACATATCATATCCCACAGCGTCGAGGTGACCGTGCTGTTGCGCACCGAGCAAGTCGCCCGCGCCTCTGATTTCAAGGTCACGCAAAGCAATACGGAATCCCGCGCCGAACTCTGCATACTCTCTGATTGCCGACAAACGCTTTGTTGCGATTTCGGTGATTTCCTTGCCTTGACGGTAAGTGAAGTAT
>JAZQWE010000267.1:0-4216 GCA_045632225.1 Eubacteriales bacterium
TTGCTAAATATTCCGATGACCTTTGCCCCGTAGTTGCATACCTTGCAGGTGTGCCCGAAAGAGCAAATGACAAGCACAAGGTATTCCCCTTCCGTCCCTTCGAAGCAAAGATTTATGCAGAGCAGGGCGCAAACTACCTCCTCGGTTGCTACCACTACGGCGACCGCCGCTATGCAGAAGCTGAAGAACTCTTTGCAAAGGGTGACGATTTCGCTTCCAAGCGTGGCCTTGCACTTTGCGAATACCGCAAGGGCAACTTTGACCGTGCACTTGAACTTCTTGACGAAGCACACGCTCTTAACCCCGATATGGAAGAGATTGTATACGAAATCGCATATCTCCTCAACCACCTCGGCAAGGAGCCCAAGGCCGCTGCAGAAAAGATTAAGTCCATGGTTCCCGACCTTATGACCACCCGCGATGACATCGCTACCGAGTGGGCATGCGCATACAACCGCGCAGGTATGTATGATGAAGCAATCAAGCTCTTTGAGGGACACAACTATGTTCCTTGTGAGGGTGGCGAAACCGCACTTGCCCGTCAGTACATCAACGCATGGTTTGGCAAGGGTATGGATGCAAAGAAGGCAGGCAATGACGAAGAGGCTCTCCGTTGCTTCAAGACTTCTCAGGTTCTTCCCGAAAACCTTGGCGCAGGTATCTGGCACGAATGTGTAAATACTCCCGCACAGTATCAGGAAGCACTCCTTCTTGAAAAGTTCGGCCGTCGCGACGAGGCTATGAAGATTTATGAGCATATCAACTACCTCTACATTGACTACTTCTCACACATGAACCTTCCTCTCCTCCCCGTATATCAGGGTCTTGCAACTCTCCGTATGGGCGATGAAAAGAAGGCAAGAGAACAGCTCGAATGGGCAGTTAAATATTGGGAAGGCGAAATGGCTCGTGAGGGTAGCGGTTACTTCAATACCACACCTTTCTTCATTCCTTTCATGGATGACCACAAGACAAGACGCGTTGCACACTACACTCCCATGATCGAAACCGCAAAGGCAATCCTTGCAGGTACAAGCGATCTTCTTAAATAATTATAAAAAGTCGACTCTTTGAGTCGACTTTTTTTATGTGAATTAAAACCCACAAACCCGTAGGGGCGAATATTATTCGCCCGTTTGTAAAATATCTAATAGAGGCTTTTGGGGCGATTGATAATCGCCCCTACAAGTTTGATAATTCTTTTGATTCATCTTTTTGTATCGCTTTTCGTATTGACTTTGGCAATGTAGGGGGATAGACTTGTACTGTAAAAACCTTTTTGGAGGGAACCGAAATGATAAGCACAAGAAAAATAGACTTTGATTTCAGCGGTAAAACAGCCATTGTTACGGGTGCGGCAAGCGGCATGGGACTTCTCACATGCGAGCGCTTTGCAGAATGCGGCGCAAATGTTGTACTCACCGATGTAAATGCCGAGGCGGTCGAGGCGGCTGCTGAAAAAATCCGCGCGGCAGGCGGCAATGCAATCGGTATTGCGGTTGATGTGCGCGACTTTGAGCAGATAGAAGCGGCTAAAAACAAGACGGTTGAAACTTTTGGCTCGATTGACATTTTGGTTAACTGTGCGGGCGGCGCATCTGCGCGTGTGCACAAAATCAGAGATCAGTTCAAGGATTTTCCGCTTTGGGCGCTTGATTGGGGCATTGATGTAAACCTTAAAGGCCCTCTTTATTTTACAAGAAGCGTAATCGGACAGATGGTTGAGCAAAAGAGCGGCGTAATCATTTATCTTGGCTCCATTGCGGGTGCAGAGGGCGGTGCAGGCCATTCTTGTGACTATTCTACCGCAAAAGCGGGTCTTATGTACGGCACCACAAAGTCTATTGCACAGTACGGTGCACCTTACGGTATCCGTTGCAACTGTGTTTCTCCCGGCCCCGTTCTTACAAGAGAGGCTATGGGCAAAATGAGCACACTTTTGAACCGTGCGGCAGAGCCGATGGAAATTGTAAATCTCATCACATATCTTTGCTCCGATGAGGCATCGTTCATCACGGGTTCCAATTACATGATTGATGGCGGCAGAGTTTGTATGCCAAAGCGTACCTACGCCGATATGGAAAAGAAATAAGTCATTTGAAAAGCGCGGCTTTTTACACGATTGTGTTGAAAAAGTCGCGTTTTTATTATATAATTAACTCGAGCTCTGCGAAAGAAGAGGACACTATGAATAATTTTGAGCATATTACAAATGAAATAATGCGCCTTAAGGTGCCGTTTGAAAATATTTACACCGCTGTTTTTTTGATAAAATGTGGCGGCGGCTATGTTTTGGTTGATGCGGCAACTACCGAAAATGATGCAAACGAGGTCATTATACCTGCGATTTTACGGTGCGGCGTTTCGCTAAACGAGATAAAATACATTTTTTGCACACATTTGCATGGCGACCACGGTGGCGGCATTCGCTACTTGTTGCCCCATCTTGAAAATGCAAAGGTTGCGGCCGCTTCCGGGCGCGCCGAGGAGCTTTACGGCAAGGAGAATGTGCGCATTGTGCGCGAGGGTGATGACATTCTCGGCGTTACCGTGCTTGAACTTTTCGGTCACTCGATGGACAGCGTAGGCCTTTTTGACAGCCGAAGCGGCACGCTTATTTTGGGCGATGCGGTGCAACTTTACGGCATTTCGCGCTACGGTTTGGGCGTGGGTTTCCCAAGAGAATACAAAAAAACGCTTTTGCGACTTCTTGGGACAAAGGTGAGCACTCTGGTTGCCTCGCACGAATACTATCCGCTTGGTTCAATTGCAACGGGCGAAGCGGTTGGCGCGTATATCAAAGAGGGCGTGAGCGCGTTTGAGCGCGTTGCCGATTTTGTAAAGGCAAATAAGAGCCTTGGCGATGCTGTGGAAATAGCAAAAAAATTCACCGCCGAGGCAAGGGTAAACGAACCCGATATGCCGATTTTGCAAAGTTCTACGGTAAAGGCAATGATGCAGAGTCTTGACGCGTAATATTTTAAAAAGGTTTGGAGAGTGCGAGAACCTTTCCTCAAAAGGTTCTCGCATAACAATAAAATGAAAAAAGTTGAAATTTACACCGACGGTGCATGCAAGGGTAATCCCGGCCCCGGCGGATACGGCGCCGTGCTTGTATACGCGGGGCGCGAAAAGGAATTTTCGGGCGGTGAGGCCGAAACCACAAATAATCGCATGGAGTTGCTTGGTGCAATTGCGGCACTTTCCGCGCTTAAAGAACCGTGTGAGGTTACACTCACATCCGACTCAAAATACCTTGTCGATGCTGTGACAAAAAAGTGGGTATACGGTTGGCGCGCCAAGGGGTGGAAAAAGTCCGATGGCAAAATGGCGCTTAATATTGACCTTTGGGAGCGCCTTTTGGAACTTCTTGAGGTGCACAGCGTTACTTTCAATTGGATAAAGGGGCACGCGGGGCATCCCTACAACGAAAGATGCGATGCGCTTGCTGTTGCCGAGGCAGAAAAATTTTTATAATCAGGAATAAAGAAATCCTCCACGCTATATTATGTACTAATACGGCGAAGGAGGATTTTTTATGTTTGTCCGTTCTATACGAATGAATACGATACGGCTTGTTTCGATAGCCGCACTTGCGGCGCTTGCGATAGCCGCGCTTGTGATTTTCGTGCCCACAAACGAAACAAAAGTAATAAGCGAGGTTGCAAACAGCACCGAAATTCGCTTTGACAAAATCAAGAGCGAAGCGGATATGGTGAACTTTTTATCGCAATTCGGTTACGCGGTTGAGGCGGCACCTGCCGAGAGTGTCGAAGTGAAGATACCGAAAGATTTTGACAAGGTGTTTGCGGCGTATAACGAATTGCAAAAGGGCGAGGGGCTTGACCTTGGCCGCTACAAGGGCAAAAGTGTGATGCGGTATACATACAAGGTGACAAATTACAGCGGTTATCAAGGCACGGTTCTTGCGAATTTGCTTGTTTATAAAAACAAAATTATCGGTGCAGACATTTGCTCCGCCGACCCAAGCGGCTTTGCCCACGGCTTGAGAAAGTAAAACACATAAACAATGGCGGGCGTGTGATGGCGACAAACCCTACAAAAGAGATTTCGCATTGTGGTAAATTATAGGTTAGCGGAGAAATTTCAATGAAATACTGTAGGGGGCGGCGACATCACACGCCCCGCATGTACCGTGGTTAAAACGGGATGTCCAGGGGCCATCCCCTACGGATTTGTGGTTCCGATTTTACTT
>JAZQWE010000268.1:0-8327 GCA_045632225.1 Eubacteriales bacterium
ATAGTACTAATAATAAAATATGCAGAAAGACTAAAAAGGGATAAATGATTACAAACGAACGAATCAAAACCGACCTTAAAAAAAACGACTTTTTTTATGACCTCCCCGAGGAGCTTATCGCCCAGACTCCCGCAGAAAAGCGCGATTGCTCGCGCCTTATGGTAATTAACCGTGAAAGCGGCGAGATTGAGCATAAGCATTTTTACGACATTATTGACTATTTAAATCCAAACGATGTGCTTGTGGTAAACAACTCAAAGGTTATACCCGCGCGCATTTTCGGCACGGATAGCGAAAAGGATGACCGCGTGGTTGAATTTTTGTTGCTCCGCCGCCACGGCGACCGCGTTTGGGAAACACTTGTACGACCCGGTAAAAAGGCGAAAATCGGCAAAAAATTTGTTTTTGGCGACGGTATTCTCTCAGGCGAAATCACCGACATTGTCGAAGAGGGCAACCGCCTTATCACCTTTTCAATGGGTGGCGCGGAGATTTACGGCGCGCTTGAAAAGATTGGCAACATGCCCCTGCCGCCGTATATCACAACCAAACTTGAGGATAAGAGCCGCTATCAGACTGTTTATGCAAAGACCGAGGGTAGTGCCGCCGCGCCTACAGCGGGATTGCATTTTACCGAGGAATTGCTTGAAAAAATTCGGGCAAAAGGCATTGCGGTTGTGCCCGTTATGCTCCATGTTGGTCTTGGCACATTCCGTCCCGTTAAAGAGGACGATGTAAAAGACCATGTAATGCACAGCGAATATTTCTCCATCTCAAAGGAAAGTGCCGACGAAATCAACCGCCGCAGAGCAAACGGCGGCAGAGTTATCTGTGTTGGAACAACATCTTGCCGCGTGCTTGAAAGCGTTGCAAAAGATGACGGAACTTTAACCGAAATGGCGGATGACACCGCAATTTTCATCTACCCCGGCTACAAATTTAAGGCGGTTGACGCGCTTATAACAAATTTCCACCTCCCCGAAAGCACGCTTCTTATGCTTGTCAGCGCACTCTACAACCGCGAAAAAATGCTTGAAGCGTATAACACGGCCGTTAGTGAAAAATACAGATTTTTCTCATTCGGCGATGCGATGTTTATAGAATGAGGAACTAACTTATGCAAAAAGTAATGGGCATTGACTATGGCGATGTGCGCACGGGAATTGCGCTGTCGGACATAAACCGCTTTTTGGCAAGCGGATACGGCACAATCAAAGAGGGCGGCATGCGCAAAACAGCGCAAAAAGCGGCCGAAATCGCAAAAGAAAACAATGTTGGCATAATCGTTATCGGTTTGCCTAAAAATATGGATGGCAGCGAGGGCGCAAGCGCCGAAAAAATTCGCGCTTTTGCAGACCTTTTACGCCCGATGACCGATGCAACCATCGAATTTTTAGACGAGCGTGTTTCTACAATGGCGGCGCACCAAATTCTCAACATCACCGATACGCGCGGACAAAAGCGCAAAGCGGTTGTTGATACCCTCTCCGCTGAAATAATACTCCAGAATTATCTCGACAAAAATTCAGTATAAATACCGCATTCAATCATAAAAACTTCACATTTAAACTTTATACTGAATACAGAAAAACCAAACGGAGGTTTACAAAATGGAAGAATATACTTTCCACTCTCAAAACGATTTTTCAAACGAAGAAATAAATACGCCCGAGGCAATTGACACAGTTGAAGAGGAAAAGGCGCCAAAGCGCCCTCGCCGCTCGGTTAAAAAGTTTCTTCTCTCTGTATGCGCTTTTATTCTCGTAGTCGGAATTTCCGCAACAAGCGGATTTATGGGCGCATATTATTTGGTAGAAAACCGCATTGACGAACTTGAAGACCGTTACGAGCAAATCGCGCAAGTTAAAGTAAACACCGAAGCGGATGGCCAGACGGTTTTGGAAAACGAGAACAAAACCTCACCAAACATCAACATTGGCAAAGGCGAACACTTTGACTCCATTGCGGCATCCCAAAGCACCTCTGCCAAAGCAGAACAGCTTGCAAAGATTGCTAACAAAACTTCAAGCGGCTCATACACGGCTGTTGCCTCTGCGGTAAAGGACACCGTTGTTGAAATCTCCACCGAAATGGCGGCGGGTAGTTCCTTCTTCCAGCAATTCATTCAAAGCGGTGCAGGTAGCGGCGTTATCATCAGCGACGATGGCTACATCATCACAAACAACCATGTTATCGACGGCGCAACTAAAATTACTGTAAGACTTACCGCTGGCACAGAGTATGAGGCTGAACTCATCGGCACCGATGCGCAGGCTGACATTGCCGTTATTAAGATTGATGTTCCAAGTAAAATCACCTACGCGGTTATCGGCAACAGCGACGGACTTTTGGTTGGTGAAGAAGTGCTTGCAATCGGCAACCCCCTTGGCGAACTTGGCGGTAGCGTTACAAACGGTATCATCAGCGCGCTTGACCGTGAACTCACCATTGACGGGCAGACAATGCGCCTTCTCCAGACAAACGCCGCAATCAACCCCGGTAACTCAGGCGGCGGCCTTTTCAACATGAAGGGTGAACTTGTTGCGGTTGTAAATGCAAAATCATCAGGCACCGGTATCGAGGGCCTTGGCTTTGCCATCCCGATTAACTACGCTTATGAAATCGCAACCGAACTCCTTACAAAGGGATATGTAAGCGGCAGACCCGCTCTCGGAATTTCCTATATCGAAATCACAAGTTACATGGATCTCATGCGCTACGGCGTTAATGCATACGGTATCTATGTATACGATGGCGGCAAAACTCCCCTCCAAAACGGCGACAGAATCATCAGCCTTGGCGACTACGAAGTTTCCGACTCGGCAAGCCTTAAAAACGCTATCGGCCACTATAAGGTTGGCGACACCGTTGAAATTATGGTTGCAAGAGGCGGCAAGTTTACAAAAGTCAGCGCAACCCTTATTGAAAGCAAACCCGAAGAAAGCGAAACTCCCAAGCTTGAAATCAACAAATAAATAACAAAAAGCCCCGGCAAAGGGGCTTTTTGTGACTGCAAGGATGAAAAAATATGTACAAAATTTTAGTAGTAGACGATGAAGAAAAAATCAGGGAACTAATCGGCAAATATGCAAAGTTTGAGGGGCACTCCGTCGACTTTGCAACGGATGGTATGGAGGCGGTTGAAAAATGCCGCGCTGACAACTTTGACATCATCATAATGGATATAATGATGCCAAATCTTGACGGTTTTTCCGCCTGCCGCGAAATTCGCAAAAAGAGCGATGTTCCGATTTTGATGCTTTCGGCGCGCGGCGAGGAATATGACAAAATCAACGGTTTTGAACTCGGTATCGACGATTATGTTGTAAAACCCTTTTCACCGAAAGAACTCATGCTCCGAGTTGAAGCGATAATGAAGCGCGCAAGGCAGAGCGAGGTTGCCTCGGATGTTGACATTTACAAAAGCCGCGGTCTTGAAGTTAATTTTACCGCCCGCAGAGTTTATGTTGACGGTAGCGAAGTAAATCTTTCCCCCAAAGAATACGATTTGCTCTTCTACATGATTAAAAACAAGGACATTGCCTTAACACGCGAAAAACTTATCAACAAAGTTTGGGGTTATGACTTCTTTGGCGGCGACCGCACACTCGATACTCACATCAAATTACTCCGCAAGAGCCTTGGCGACTACGCCTCATACATCATAACACTCCGTAGTGTGGGATACAGATACAGCGATGAATAATAGAGTTAAAATAAAACGCCCAAGGCGTAAAATGCATCTGCGCTCCAAACTTTTCACAGCACTCATCCTGCTTTCGCTGGTAACACTGTTGATTCTTTGGAGTTTTCAGGTTTTCATGCTTGACACCATGTATTATCAGCTTATCAAAAACCGAATGGAAGACACCGCAACAGAGATTGAAGTGCTGTACTGTGAAAAAGACACGAATTTTTCGCGCAGTATTTCCGAACTCGCAATTAACAACGAGTTTTGCATCTATGTTTTCGACGAAAGCGGCTCTCCCGTTGCAAACGCTCACCCAAGCAGCGGTTGCATTATCCACGGTATAAATGGCGAAACGCTCACCGAGCTGTACCACTCTGCCCTTTCAAACGGCGGTAATGAATTTCAGCGCGCAAATATGAAAGGCTTTCAAAACAGCGATGATGACCACAGATTTTTCCCGCATAGCAAGTACAGCGTGCGCGACAGAATTTTAAATGTTTCGGTAAAGGATACCTCGCGCGGTGCGCTAATCATCATGCTTGATGCCGCAACCACACCCGTAAATGTAATCAAGGTTGCCCTCATGTTGCAACTTTTGATAACAACCATCATAACCGCCATTCTCTCCGCGATAATTTCAAACATTTTGGCAAAGAAACTCTCGCAACCCATTGCCGATGTTAACCGCGCGGCAAAGCGCCTTACAGCGGGCGAATACGATGTAGAGTTTACCGGTGAGGGATACCGCGAAATCTATGAGCTCTCCGACACGCTTAATCAGACAGCCAAGGATTTAAAGAAAACCGACGATTTGCAAAAGGAACTTATTGCAAATATTTCGCATGACCTTCGTACTCCGCTTACGCTTATCACGGGATATTGCGAAATGATGCGCGATATTGAGGGCGAAAACTCACCCGAAAACATGCAGGTTGTTATTGATGAAACCGCAAGGCTCTCTTCACTTGTAAATGACCTTGTCGACCTTTCAAAATATCAGGGCGGCACGGAAAAACTTGATGTTGAGTACTTTGACATTGATGCGCTTTTGATTGAAACAACCGAGCGTTATCGCAAACTCATGCAAGATAAGGAGTACACATTCATTTATGAAAGTGTGGGCGAAACCGTTGTAAAAGGTGATAAAAAACGCCTTTTGCAGGTTATTTACAACCTCCTTAACAACGCTATCAACTACGCGGGCGACGATAAAACCGTCATTTTGGAGGTCTTGCACCGCGAAAACGGAAAAATCCGCATTGAAATCAGCGACCACGGCGAGGGTATCCCAAAAGAGGATTTGCCCTATATTTTCGACCGCTATTACAAAGTGGACAGAGTGCACAAACGCGCTGTCACGGGCACGGGGCTTGGCCTTTCGATTGTCAAAGGCATTCTCGAGCGCCACGGCGCTACCTACGGCGTAAGAAGTGAACTCGGCGTTGGAAGCACATTCTATTTTGAAGTATAATAAAACCCTCCTTGCGCTTATCCGCAAGGAGGGTTTTGTTGTAGATGCTACTTTTTATTCTACATAAAATTCTTTCATATCATCAAGTCGAAGGCAACCGAGTGGGAGGCCGTAGCCTGCGCCGCAATCAATTGCAATTGTGCCGTTGAGGTTCCAAATCTTGCCCTTTGACGAGGGGTTAATCTCAACTGTGGGGGTATGGCCGACAACCAAAGTCTTATTATTAAAATAAACCTTTGACCAATCGGGGCACTCGTGGATAAGTTCCTCTTCCTCATAGTCATCAATATCGCGAGTGGAGGAGAAATTGTCAAGGCCTGCATGCACAAGCACATAGTTTTTGCCGCCAACCTCAATCTCTTCGTATGGCATAAACTCCTCAAGGTATTCAACAACCCATTCCCTATCCTCTTTGTCAAGTTCGCGGAATGCACGCACGGTTTCCTGCCCGCCGTTTTTGCCCCACTCCATAAAGTTTTGCATGGTTTTTGCATCAAACTTTGCAATAGCCTTTTCACTAATATCGCCAACAAGTTTTTTAAGAAGCGGGAGCGCAAGTGCCTCATGCTCGCCAATGATGGGATAAACATTCGGGCGCGAGGACATATCAAGCAAAATCTTGAACGACTCCTCTCCGTAGTCAAGTACATCACCAAGCACAAAAAGCACATCGCGGTCATCGTCAAGTTTAATCAAATCAAGCATTTTTATATAACGGTCATAGTCACCGTGGATGTCGGAAATAACATAAGTCATACACAATACCTCCTTTTTTATATATCTTATCACACGAAAAGGTCGAAAACAAGCAAAAAATAAAAATCGGGAAGAAAATCTTCCCGATTTTATTATATTAAATATTCAGATTAGTTGAACATTTCGCCGTACTTGAGAAGTCTCTCGTACTTAGCCTTTGCAGCCTCTTCAGCCTTTGCGAAGAGTGCTTCTGCTCTTTCAGGGAATGCCTGCTCGAGTCTCTTATAGCGAGTTTCGGAAGTGATGAACTCACGGTAAGAAGCGGTAGGAGCCTTGCAGTCAACAGTAAGAGGATTCTTGCCCTCAGCCTTGAGAGTGGGGTTGTAACGGAACATCTGCCAGTAACCTGCCTCAACTGCTCTCTTCATTTCGAGCTGGCAGTTCTGCATGGTGCCCTTAATACCGTGCATTTCGCAAGGAGCGTATCCGATGATAAGGGAAGGACCGTGGTAAGCTTCAGCTTCGGTCATTGCCTTAAGGGTCTGGTTCATATCAGCGCCCATAGCGATCTGTGCAACATATACATAGCCGTAGGACATAGCGATTTCTGCAAGGTTCTTCTTGCCGATTGCCTTACCTGCTGCTGCGAACTGTGCAACCTGACCGATCTGAGATGCCTTGGATGCCTGACCGCCGGTGTTGGAGTAAACTTCGGTATCGAATACCATTACGTTTACATCTTCGCCGGAAGCGAGAACGTGGTCAAGACCGCCGAAACCGATGTCGTATGCCCAGCCGTCGCCACCGAAAATCCATACGGACTTCTTGGAGAGGTAGTTCTTTTCAGCGAGGATTTCCTTAGCTGCATCGCAACCGCAAGCTTCGAGCATTGCAACGAGAGCCTTGGTAGCCTTTTCGTTTGCAGCACCGTCATCAAGAGTATTAAGATACTCGTCAACGATAGCCTTCTTTTCGCCTTCTACATTGAGAGCCTTAACCTTTTCGATTACTCTCTCACGGATAGCCTTCTGACCGAGAGCCATACCAAGACCGTGCTCAGCATTGTCCTCGAAGAGGGAGTTTGCCCATGCGGGACCGCGGCCGCTTTCACGGTTTACGGTGTAAGGAGTTGCAGGTGCAGAGCCGCCCCAGATGGAAGAACAACCGGTAGCGTTGGAGATGTACATTCTTTCACCGAAGAGCTGGGTGATAAGACGCGCATAAGAGGTTTCTGCACAACCTGCGCAAGAGCCGGAGAACTCGAGAAGGGGCTGCTTGAACTGGCTGCCCTTGATGGTGTTGTTGATGAGTTCGGGCTTTTCGGAAACATTTGCTACTGCGTAGTCAAACGGAGCCTGCTGGTCGAGCTGAGAAGCAAGAGTGGTCATCTCGATAGCCTGCTTTTCAGGAGCGCCGTCCTTGAGTGCCTTTGCGGTAACGGGACAAGCCTTTACGCAAAGGGTACAACCCATACAGTCCATGGGAGAAATAGCCATGGTGAACTTGTAATCGGTCTTGATTACGGGCTTATCGGTGAACTTGGTAGCTGCAGGAGCATTTGCTGCTTCTTCAGCGGTCATAGCGAAGGGACGGATTGCAGCGTGAGGACATACAAATGCACAGTTGTTACACTGAATGCAGTTTTCAGCATGCCATACGGGAACGTTTACTGCAACGCCGCGCTTTTCGTATGCTGCAGAACCCTGGGGGAATGTACCGTCTGCATATTCAACGAAAGCGGATACGGGGAGGGAGTCACCGTCCATCTTGGAAACGGGCTCAACAATGTTCTTAACGAAGTTAACGAGATCAGCGCGGTCGCCGGTTACGGTGGACTCAGCAGCCTTAACCTCAACGGTCTTCCATGCTGCGGGAACATCAACCTTAACCATTGCATTTGCGCCTGCATCAATTGCCTTGTAGTTGAGTTCTACGATAGCTTCGCCCTTCTTGATGTAGGACTTGTATGCCATCTTCTTCATGTACTCAAGTGCATCAGCAGCGGGAAGAATGTTTGCAAGTGCGAAGAATGCAGACTGAAGAACAGTATTCTTAACCTTTGCATTACCGATTTCCTTAGCAGCGATGTTGGTAGCATTGATTATGTAGAACTTAACATCGTTGTTAGCGATGTAGGACTTAACAGAAGCGGGAAGGTGCTCGTCAAGTTCCTCAGCGGTCCACTGACAGTCGAGCATGAAGGTTCCGCCGGGCTTAACATCTTCAACAATCTTGTAACCCTTGAGGATGTAAGAGGAGTTGTGGCAAGCAACAAAGTCAGCCTTGGTGATGTAGTAGGGGGACTTGATGGGCTTGTCACCGAAGCGGAGGTGAGAAATGGTTACACCGCCGGTCTTCTTGGAGTCATACTGGAAGTATGCCTGAATATACTTGTCGGTGTGGTCACCGATGATCTTGATGGAGTTCTTGTTTGCACCAACAGTACCGTCGCCGCCGAGACCCCAGAAC
>JAZQWE010000269.1:0-10578 GCA_045632225.1 Eubacteriales bacterium
AGGCGGCATGGGCGGCATGTATTAAAAAATCAAGGAACCGAGCGTGCTCGGTTCCTTTTTTGATTGACAATGCGGCTTGTCGGTGATAAAATATTGTGCTGAGAGGAGGCGCAAAAATGAACGCCTTAAAAAAGTTTATCAAAAAGAATGAGACACTCTTTTTCTTTTTTACATATTTTTTTGCAAGCATTGTCTTTGATGAAATTTTACTGAATGCTTTCACTGTTGCTTTTTCTGCGGGTTTCCCGTTTTACATGTTTCTTTTTTCGCTCAACATTTCGTTTTTACTTGCTCTTATTTGTGCGCCTTTCGGTGCAAAAGCAAGAACGGTTATCTCGTTTGTACTTGCAACGCTTATATATCTCATATTTGCAATCCAACTTGTTTATCATGGCTTTTGCACTTCGTTTTTGCAAATCGCTCAGCTTGGCATGGGCGGCGATGCAATGGGGGCGTTTGGCGATGCAATGTGGCTTGAAATTTTAGAAAGCCTTGGCGCATTACTTCTTTTCCTCATCCCGATAATCGCACTTGTTGTTTTTACGGTTTTAAAGTTCACTCACGGCAAAAAATCTTCTCTAAAATCACTTTTATGCGGAGCAATCGTTTTCTTTTTGCTTCATTTCGGCGCGGTGTTTGCGCTCCCCATTGCAGGACGCGATTTTTTGTCGCCGTACAATGTGTACCACAAAAACCTTAAAGTGGACTTTGCGGTAGAGTACTTCGGCGCGCTCACCACCGCCCGTCTTGACCTTCGCAACATGTTTTTCGGTGTAAAAATCGACCTTGTTACAGACGGTGAAGGAAACGCTGTTGGCAATGTGACGGATATTGATTTTGCAAAACTTGCCGAAAACGAAGAGAACGAAGAAATTAAAGAACTCCACCGCTTTTTTGCAAGTGAAAACGCAACAAACACCAACTCTTTTACCGGTATGTTTGAGGGATACAACCTCATTGTCATCGCCGCAGAATCCTTTACGCATCATGTAATTGATAAAAAAATCACGCCTACACTCTATAAAATGGCAAATGAAGGATTTATCTTTAACAATTATTACAATACCGTTTCCGATAACACTTCAAACGGAGAATATGCCCTTCTCACGGGTCTTGTTCCCGATACTTCTTTGCTCGGCCAAGGATGGAAAACTTTTTACAACTACAACAGTTTTACCACCTCAAAAGACAACCTCATGCCATTTGCCCTCGGCAATCAATATGTTTGGAACGGCGGCAAAGCTTTTGCCGTTCACAACCACACAGCATCATACTACGGCAGAAACAAAACTCATCCCAATCTCGGTTATGAATTTCTCGCATTCGGTCAGGGACTTGAAAAAGTTGAAACATACCCAACATCCGATGTTAGCATGATGGAAC
Organism: Eubacteriales bacterium; assembly: GCA_045632225.1. Lineage (GTDB taxonomy): Bacteria > Bacillota > Clostridia > Oscillospirales > CAG-272 > UMGS902. The sequence goes on from JAZQWE010000269.1 coordinate 1,384, forward strand.
AATCACTCCCCGTGATTTTGGAGCGCGACGAGGACGGAAATATCGAGCCTTTCCATGCTTATTTTCTCACTTTCAGCGGTCACATGCCCTATGTTTTTGATGAAACACATAACGATATGACCGTGAAAAACAAAAAATTCGTAGAAAAATTGCCATATTCAAAGAGATTGCAGGCGTACATTGCATGCCAGCTTGAACTTGAATTTGCACTTGAATACTTACTTGACGAGCTGAAGGCGGCGGGCGTGCTTGAAAATACACTAATCGCCATTACAAACGACCACTATCCATATCCGCTCGACTCAATAAACGACTCGGATGATTTGATTTATCTGTCGGAACTTGCTAAAAGAAAGCTTGATAACTATTGGGATACATACCGTTCGGGACTTATTTTATGGAGCGCCTCGATGGAAGAGGCAATTGAAGTTGATGCCCCCATGTGCTCGCTTGATGTTTTGCCCACCATTTCCAATCTGCTTGGACTCACCTACGATTCAAGACTCCTTGCAGGAAAGGATATTTTCTCCGACACAGAGCATGTTGCCATACTTCAGGATTACAGTTTTGTCACAGACAAGGTAATGTTTAACGCGACAACCGGTAAAGTTACGCTCCAAAAAGGCGTGGCATCCCTTGAGGACGGTTACCTTGAAAGAATTCAAAACGAGGTGCAAAAACGCTTTGCCATGTCTGCAAAAGTACTCTACAACGATTATTACAGAGTTGTTTATGAATAGAAAAAGGAGCCTTACGGCTCCTTTTTCTATAATTATCTTTTTAATGTGTTTTTTACATGCTTTTTGATGAGTCTAACATCTTTAAGCATTTTCACGCTGTCCGATAACATGCTGACCTTTGATTCAGACTCACGATGATTGATAATTTTCACGGGGATTTCGCCAATCTTAAAACCGAGCGATGACGCAAACATTATCGCCTCAAAATCAAATGCAAAACTGTCTGTTTGGCATTTTGAAAACACCGCCTCTGCCGCCTCTTTAGAAAAAGCCTTAAAACCGCATTGCGAGTCGGAGAGTTTAAATCCGCCAACCGCACAAAGTAGTTTGATATATGCTTTGGAGGCAAGTTTACGCATGAAAGTATATCCCTCATACCCATCCGCGTGCAAATTGCGCGAGCCTATCATAACATCACATTTTTCACCCGTGAACTTGTCATAAAGAGTACGGATAATATCTGTACCGTATGCAATGTCGCAATCGGTAAAAAGTCGGATATCGCCTTTCGCGGCAAGCATTCCGTGGCGTACAGCACAGCCTTTGCCACGGTTTTCACCGTAACTTACCAAGCGGATATTCGGCAAAAGGCAATCATTTACAATTTTGGCTGACGAGTCCTTCGAACCATCATCAACAAAGATTATTTCATACTCATCAAAGGCGCCCGACATATATTCATGCAATGTTTTTATGGTTTGAGGAAGAATTTTTTCCTCATTATACATCGGAATAATAAGACTAAACATCTGTTTTTTCGTATACGCGCACCTCAAAATCAATAAGGGTGTGCAACCTTTCCATACTTTTAAGTTTTTCCACGCTCTCTTTTTTTGTGCGGTAGAAATAAGGTGTCATTGTAAAAAGAGAATATATATCTTCGCCAACAATCTCGGCATTGTATTTTACATTAACGGTTTTAGACAGTTTTAATTTCCTTGGATAATCGCGCCGCTCCTCATTTGGGATAACGCTGTCATAAATCTCACTTTTTAGACCGTGCAAATGGTCGCGCCCCGCCGCGGCAACAATCAGTTTGCCGCCGTTTTTAAGCACACGCGTATATTCATCTTCAACGCATGGCGCAAAAATATTTATCAAAACATCGCACGAATTATCTGCAAGCGGCAACGAGTACACGCTTGCGGTGGTGTAAAGTAGTTTTTCCGAAAATCCGTTTTGTTTTGCACTTTTTGCGGCAAGTTCCACGGCATATTTTGAAAGGTCAACACCAAGCGCCCTGTCAAAATGCGATGAAACAATCTCTGTATAATACCCTTCACCGCATCCCGCATCGCAAAGCACATCGCCACAGCCTGCTTCATTTGCTACCGCCTTTGCAAGCGGCTCATAATAACCGCGTCGCAAAAATGACTGTCTTGCCTTTGCCATAACTTTATCGTCCCCGCTTGTGGGGGCATGGGTATTGAGATTTACATACCCGCTTTTAGCAATATCGAAATTGTGACGGCGCTCTCCCGCGCATGCAAGCGAGTTTTGGCTAAAGCCAAGTTTTGCGCCGCAAAGCGGACACATCAGCGCGCTATTAAATTCAAATCCATGCACTTTCGCCACCGCCATTTCGCATAATTTGCCATTATGTATTATTATACAACTTTAACCTTTCAAACGCAATAGTTTTTAACAAATATAACATTGAAAATGCGATAGTTTCCGACATTATTGTTAAAATGTGATGTTGATTTTAACAAAAGTCGGTGATATAATTATAAAGTTAAAATTTATAATTATTTTCGAAAGGCGTTTTATGAAAATGCATGGAACAATGCTCTCGCAGTATATAAAAATGCTCGGGCGCGAATTCAAAGGCTATAACGGAAAAACATTTCTCTCCGATGTTATCGCAGGTATCACGGTAGGCGCTGTTGCGCTCCCGCTCGCCCTTGCCTTCGGTGCGGCAAGCGTACCAAACGAATATGCGACCATCGGTATCACAGCCGGCCTTATTACAGCAATTCTTGCAGGTATCATTACCGGTCTCCTTGGCGGTGCGGGCTTTCAGATCTCGGGCCCCACGGGTACAATGTCCGTAATTTTATTTGGACTTATCGCAGGTGAGCACGGCTTTACCGGCCTTTTTGCGGCAATTTTGCTTGCAGGTGTTATCCGCTTGCTCTGTGGAATCTTTCACCTTGGAAAACTCATCAAATACATCCCCAAACCCGTTGTAACCGGCTTTACCGCAGGTATTGCACTTATAATCGCACTCGGACAGACCGGCAACTTTTTCGGTGTTTCTCTTGCAGGCGCTACAACCGTTGAAAAACTCACTTACTTTTTTGCAAATGAGCTTTCAAACATTTCAATTCCTGCAGTTCTTGCATCCCTTGGCGTAATTCTCCTTATGGTATTCTATCCCAAAAAGATTGCAAAATACATCCCAGGTTCACTCGGCGCCCTTATTGTAGGTACTGCAGTTGTTGCGATTTTCTCAATTGATGTACTTGTTATCAAGGACAACGGCGAAATTCCGCGCAGTATCATGAACTCCATGCACCTTAATTTTTCAGAGATTAACATTCCGATGCTCATTGATGTTGCGGGCCCCGCTTTTTCAATTGCAATGCTTTGCATGATTGAAACTCTGCTTTGCGGTACATGCGCATCAAAAATGAAAAAGGAAGAGTTTAACCCAAATATTGAGCTTGTTGCTCAGGGTGTTGCAAACCTTGTCATCCCCTTCTTCGGCGGTGTCCCCTCTACTGCGGCACTCGCACGCACGAGTGTTGCAATCCGCGCGGGCGGTCAGACAAGAATTGCCGGCGTGTTCCACTCCCTCTTTTTGCTTGCGTGCATGTTTGTACTTTCAAGCGCAATCAGCCTTGTTCCCTTCTGCGCTCTTGCGGGTGTACTCATTGTCACCGCGTACCGTATGAATGACTGGGGACAGATTAAATGCTATTTCGGCGGTAAAATGTGGGGTGCTCTTGCGCAATTCCTCACAACCATGATTGTAACTGTTTTGGTTGACCTTACATACGCTGTGGCATGCGGAATCGTTCTTGCGTTTGTAATTTACGGCATCAACATGCTCAAAAAAGGCAAAAACCGCAGCTCGCTTGAAATCAAAAAGGAACTTTCAAACGGCAACGCAACCGTGCAAATCAGCGGTGTGTGCTACTTTGCAAACTCCGACAAGCTTCTCGCTTGCAATACGGGACTTGACGAAGCAAAAACTGTTGAAATTGACCTTGGCGCGCTTGAGTATAGCGACTACACCGTTTGCGAAACGCTCGCAGAAGTGTACGAAAACTTTAAATCAAACGGTGCTTCGGTAAATTTCAAAAATGTTCCCGCATCTGTCAAAAACACACTTAAACTTATCGGAATAGAAGTATAACAAAAACCACAGGGGCGAACTTTGTTCGCCCCTATTTGCATTTTATATGAATCGGATTTTAATTTATCTTTACATCTGCACAAAAAAATGTTAAACTTACACACGAGGTGATGATATGACAAACTATTCAAAAATACTGGAAGCGGAGATTGAAAACCTGCAAAAAAGCTCGGTTCGCCCTAAACTTTTGCTTCAGGCATGCTGTGCCCCATGTTCAAGTTATACCCTTGAATATCTCACACAGTATTTTGACATCACCCTGTTTTTTTACAATCCCAACATTTCTCCCGAAAGTGAATATGATTTCCGCGCAGATGAACTCAAAAAATTCATTTCCCTGCACCCCGCATGCACAGATGTAAAACTAATTATTTCAAAGTATGATTCATCACCGTTTTTTGAGATGGCCCAAGGTCTTGAAAACGAGCCCGAGGGAGGTGCGCGATGCTTTAAATGTTATCGTTTGCGTCTTGAAGAAACAGCAAAAGCGGCAAAAGACGGTGGATATGATTATTTTTGCACAACGCTTTCGATAAGTCCGCATAAAAACGCCGAGGTGCTGAACCAAATCGGCGGCAACCTCTCTGAAAAATACGGTGTTAAATATCTGTACTCCGATTTCAAAAAGAAAGGCGGATACGCCCGTTCAACACAACTTTCAAAAGAATATAATCTATACCGACAGAATTACTGCGGTTGCATTTTTTCTAAAATCGAGGCCGAAAAACGGGCAAATTCCTAATTTCCAACCGCAACCTATTGCACAAAAACAACGGTTTAATTTTTGTGAATTTTCCCTATAACATTTTTTAGTTAAATATGGTATAATTATTCTAACATCATATTTTGTTTAACAAGTGCGGGAGGTAAACATGGATAAGCGGTTTAGTCCGAACGATACTGTAATGTACGGTTGCCACGGTGCATGCACTCTGGTTGAAATCACAACAAAAGATTTCGGCGGTGACACTAAGGATTACTATGTTCTGCGCCCCGCTTTTTCCGGTAGTTCGGTTTTCTATGTTCCCGTTGACAGCGCCCCGCTTACCGCAAAAATGCATCCCGTAAAAAATGCGACAGAGATTCAAAAAATTATAAACGATGTCGGTTTTTGGGATTGGATTGATGAGGATCGCCCAAGACAAAATAAATTAAAACAAGTTATAGACGGCGGTGGTACCGAACTTTTGATTTCGGCATACAAGACTCTTTGCGAAAAGCAAAAAGTTTTTTCCGAACTTGGCAAAAAACTCCGAGCAACCGATGACCGCTCAATGAAAGACATTGAGTCATTACTCATTGAAGAATTTTCGTTTTCATACGAAATTCAAAAAAACGAACTTGCACCGTTTTTGTTTTCACAAATCACTTTAACTGAAAAATAATAGAAAAAGCAGACTTTTGTCTGCTTTTTCTATTGTAATTTCAAATAAAAGGTGGTATATTTTTCGGTGGAAATAATTTTAAAAGCAGGTTTTGAAAATGGTTTTATTAAAACTCTTTAAAAAGCATACCGTTTTGTGTATTGCAACACTTGCCGCTGTAATAACGGCGTTCTTTGTGCCACCTTCACTTGCCTATATCGACTATTTTGACTTTAACACATTAAGTTGTCTTTTTTTAACACTTGCCGTTATCTGCGCATTGCGCAACATAAAATTTTTCACAATTTTGGCGCGACGCGTGGTTATGCTTACCGGTAATTTGCGTTCGCTTACCCTTGCACTCGTTTACATAACATTCATAGGCTCAATGCTTATAGCAAACGATATGGCACTAATCACATTTTTACCGCTTGGCTATTTCGCCCTCTCCGTTACAAAGCAGGACAAATACATGGCTTTTGTATTCATTCTGCAAAATATATCCGCAAATCTTGGCGGTATGTTGACACCTTTCGGCAATCCGCAAAATCTTTACCTTTACTCAACTTTCAACATTCCAACCGATGAGTTTGTAAGCATTATGTTTTTGCCTTTTTTGCTTGCGGTTGCAATGCTTACTCTGTTTTGTTTCATCCTTCCCGGCACAAAACTTTCGATAACAGACTCATTCCCCGAAAAATTAAGCGCTCGCCGCACCGCTTTGTACATTGCACTCTTTGCAATGTCGCTTTTGATTGTCTTTCGCATAATTCCGTACTGGCTCGGACTTATAGTTATTCCGATAATCCTTTTCATTGCCGACAAAAATGCTCTTAAAGCCGTTGACTATCCCCTGCTTTTGACATTTGTTATGTTTTTTATCTTTGCGGGCAACATGGCAAAAATTGATGCGGTAAACATTCTCGCCTCTAAACTCCTTGAAAAAGGTACTCTCATTATCTCGATTATTTCATGCCAATTTATAAGCAATGTGCCCTCGGCAATTTTGCTTTCACAGTTCACCGACAACTATCACGAACTTTTACTGGGTGTAAATATTGGCGGTACGGGTACAATTATCGCCTCTTTGGCAAGTCTAATCACTTTCAGCGAATACCGCATCCTCCATCCCGTTGGAACGGGCAAGTATCTTTTGCTTTTCACATTGATAAATTTTATTTTCTTAATTGTGCTAACCGTTGTTTCATGCCTCTTTTTCATATAAAAAGAAACCACATTGTGTGATTTTTGCAACATTTTTGCGTATATTAGATATGGATTTTTCAGTTTTAATGTGATAAAATTACCGTAGATAACTATAATTATTTCGCGGAGGAATATTATGTATAATTTTTTTAATCCTACAGAGATAAAGCCTCACGGTTGGCTTAAAAGACAGCTTGAAATTGAACTTAGCGGTCTTGGCGGCAACCTTGACAAGGTATGGCCCGATGTACGCGACAGCGCATGGGTTGGCGGTGACCGCGAGGGATGGGAAAGAGTTCCATACTGGCTCGACGGTTTTATTCCAATGGCATACTTGCTTGAAAACGAAGACGCAATTGCGCGTGCAAAATACTACATTGACAACATTGTAGACCGTCAGCAAAAGGACGGTTGGATTTGCCCTTGTACAGAAGAAGAACGCGCTACATACGATACATGGAGCTTTATGCTCATCGGCAAGGTACTTGCACAGTACTGCGAGTTCACAAATGACGAGCGCGTTTACAATGCGCTTTACCGCTCGATGAAGTGTTTCTACAACCTCCTCAAGAAGGGCAAGATTAAGCTCTTCACCTGGGGCGCTTTCCGCTACTACGAGTGCATGATTCCTCTCCAGTACATGTACGACAGAAATCCTGAAAAATGGATTCTCTCATTTGCAAGACTTCTTTGCAAGCAGGGCGAGGACTACTCAAAGTATAAGGAAACATGGAAGACTCCTCTCTTCAGATGGACTCTTTTCACTCACATCGTAAACCTTAACATGACATTTAAGGAAGAGGCGGTTATCGCAACTCTTCTCGGCAAGAAAATCACCAACAAGGCTGAAAAATTCTGGGATTTCCTTGAAAAGTACAATGGCACAGCTGTTGCAACTTTCACCGGTGACGAATGTCTTGCAGGTAAGTACAACAACCAGGGCTTTGAACTTTGCTCTGTAGTTGAACTCATGTACTCCTGCGAAATTCTCTATGCCCTCACCGGCAACCCCATTTGGGCAGAGCGACTTGAAAAGATGGCGTTCAACGCACTCCCCGCAACCATCAGCGATGACATGTGGACTCACCAGTATGTACAGATGGTTAACCAGATTTCTTGCGCAAGATTCCCCGGCAGACCTCACTTTACAACCAACAATCACGAAGCTCACATGTTTGGTCTTGAACCCCACTTCGGTTGCTGCACAGCTAACCATGTTCAGGGCTGGCCCAAACTTGCTACTTCCCTCTTCATCCGCGCCGAGGACGGTGTTCGCATCACCTCCATGCTTCCTGCAGAACTTAACACAAAGATCGGCGGCGCTGATGTAAGTGTTAAGATTGACACCGAATATCCTTTCCGTCACAGCGGCAAGATTACTGTTAAAACAAGCGCAAAGACCGCATTTGCACTCCGCATGCGTGTTCCCTCTTGGGCAAAGAGCTGTACTGTAAACGGTAACGCTGTTGAGGGCAATGAAATCGTTATCTCCAAGGAATGGAACGGCGAAGAAACCGTTACTGTTGTATTCACCGATGCTCCTCATACCGTTGAGCGCCCCTACGGCCTCAAGGTTGTTGAATACGGTCCGCTTGTATTCTCTCTTCCCATTGAAACCGAGTACAAGATGTATGAGTACGAAAGAAAGGGCGTTGAGCGCAAGGCTCCCTACTGTGACTACGAACTCATTGGCAAGTCCGAATGGCGCTATGGCTTTGCAAACGAAGATTTCGCTGTTTGCGAACTTGAAGGCGGCGAATATCCCTTCGGTCAAATGATGCCCCGCGTTGGTATCAAGGCAAACCTTGCAAGAGTTAACTGGGACTACAAGCAGGGCTTTAAGAATGTGGCACATGTTACTCCCCGTTCGAGAAATGCAATCGGCGCCGCTGAAGAAATCATGCTCATCCCCTACGGCTGTGCAAAACTTCGCATGACCGAAATGCCCATTCTCAAAATGAAAAAGTAATTTTTAAATAGTCGGCTCGTTTGATCCGACTATTTTTTTACAAAATCATGACGAAATCTTTGACATTGACTTGTTATACTTAATGTTATATAATAAATATATACTAAATCTTACAGAGGAAATGCGGATGAAAAAGTTATTTTGCACAATTTTAATACTTTTGCTACTGTGCGCCGCAATACCGCTGTCAAGCGGAGCGCTTGAGGTTGACGGGCAAGTCGCCGCAGAGCGGCTAAGTGCCCTCGGTCTGCTTGCAGGCGTCGGCACAAATGCCGACGGCACCGTAAATTTTGACATTTGGGGCAGCCTTAACCGCGCGCAATCAACCACTCAGGTTGTCCGTTTTTTAGGTGCCGAAAAAGATGCGCTCTCATCGGATAACAAACATCCTTTCACCGACCTTGCCGCATGGGCAATTCCCTATGTCAGTTACGCCTATGCAAATAAAATCGTAAACGGTGTCAGCGCAAGCAAATTCGGCTCCGACTCCCAAATGAGCGACGCGGCATTTTTAACACTTATTCTTCGAGTTCTCGGTTATAGTGACGCTGAAGG
>JAZQWE010000270.1:0-5085 GCA_045632225.1 Eubacteriales bacterium
CACTGCGTTCAGGATGACAGTAAAAAACTAAACATTTACTTAAAGCGATAAAAACCTCCTTGCGGGCGACCGCAAGGAGGTTTTTATTATGCTACTGCGAATTTTAGAATCTTTAAAACATCAAGTAAATTTACTCTGCCATCACCGTTTACATCGGTGTTGTCAAGCGCGATGTTATTAATAACTGCATTAAGAGTGATTAGCACATCTTTTACATTTACCACTCCATCGCCGTCAAGGTCGGCAACTGCTTTTTCATTGTTTTCAATATTGGGAACGCGGTATTCGGGAAATATCAAACTTACCATCATTGCAACAGTTTCTGCGCGAGAGATATAATCATCGGCACGAAATATATTTGTTGCTTCTGCACTAACGATACCTGCACAATAGAATTTTGTTGCGATTTCGTAACATGCATCATTTTCGGTTAAATCTGAGTAATTTCCTTGACATATACTTGTATAATCAAAGGGTAAAGCATTTCCCAAAATAAGCGCCATTTCGCTACGCGTAAGATTTTCGGAATAGTCGGAAAACTGATTTGAAGTAATTATACCGTTATCAACGCAATAGTCTACATATGGGGCATGCCATGTTTCTCCGTCGACAACTGAACGAACTGATGTGCCATAGTAAGTTTTGTGTATATTGGAAGCGAGTACTAATCCTGCTGCAACGGTAACCTTGGCATCAGGGTAAAACATTGCAGGAGAAGTTCCGTTGATTAGATAAAGTTCATACGCCTTTACAACATACTTAAAAAACCAATGTTCTTATAATTATATCATTGTACAAATTAGTTGTAAAGAGAAAAGATAATTACATAAATTATAGTTTAGCGAAGTAATTTCAATGAAACACTGTAGGGGGCGGCGCCTTCGACGCCCCGCACGAGCCGTGGTTAAAACGGGATGTCCAGGGGCCATCCCCTACGGATTTGTGGTTCCGGTTATCCCCCGCTAAACATTAAATTTACAAAACAAAAAGGCTTGCATTTGCAAGCCTTTTAAATTATTTTGCGTGGGGCAAACTCCATTTATAATGTGCGGCGAGCATGCGTATGGTGAATATCAACACAGCACCGATGAACATTGCGGCAACCGCGCCGAGCAAATCCCAAACGAGTGCGGCGACAAGCGCACCCGCGATGGAGGCGCATGCATATACATGCTTTACAAATATGTAGGGGGTGTCGCCCGCCATTATGTCGCGCATAAGACCTCCACCAACGCCCGTGATAACGCCGACAAAGACAAGCAAAAAGAGGTTGTGACCGTCGCTTATATTTTTAGCCGCGTTTATACCCATCACTGTGAAAATAGCAAGACCGAGCGAGTCCATAACGCGCATAGCGTGGTCATATATGTATTGATTTTTGTTTAATAAGCGGCGCACAAACGGGAAGAATACAATTATTGACACCGCCGCGGCAACTGCCGCATAAATGGGCTTTTCAAACATGGTAGGAGGGGTTTTGCCAAGGATAATGTCGCGCATTGCGCCGCCACCCACAGCGGTGGTGATTCCCAAAATGGCAATGCCGAAAATATCCATATTCTTTTTTAGTGCGGTCATAGCACCCGAGGCCGCAAAGGCAATTGTGCCTATCATTTCAAGAATAAAAACAAAAGTTTGCATTTTATTTGCTCCAAAGTGTTTATTTTACTATAATAATATGTTATAATTAAGAAAAAATCAATAGTAAAGGAGTTAATTATGCCTTTTAGAATAGAAGCACCTTCAATTGGTGCAAATTTTGACAACAAAGCACTTTTTAAAATTTCTTACGGTCTTTTTGTACTCACCGCACGCGACGGCAAAAAGGACAACGGTTGTATAATCAATACCGCTGTTCAGCTTACTTCTTCACCGTGCCGTATTGCAATTACGGTAAACAAACAGAATTATACGCATGATATGATTATGCGAACCGATGCGTTTAACCTTTCGGTTCTTTCCGAGGAGGCACCGTTTAAGGTGTTTGAGCATTTCGGTTTCCAAAGCGGCAAAACTGTGGATAAATTTGCCGATTGCGACAGCGAAAATCGCATGGGCAACGGTATTTTGTATGTGCCGAAGTATACAAATGCGGTTATCAGTGCGGCTGTGGTTGCAACGGTTGATTGCGGTACACATACCATGTTTATTGCGGATGTTTGCCAAACGAAGATACTTTCGGATGTGCCTTCAATGACATATCAGTATTATTTTGATAATGTAAAGCCCAAGCCTGCGCCAAAGAGCGAGGAAAAGAAGGGTTATGTTTGCAAAATCTGCGGTTATGTTTATGAGGGAGAGGAACTCCCCGCAGACTTTGTCTGCCCGCTTTGCAAGCACGGTGCAGAAGATTTTGAAAAAATAGGATAAAAAAGCGGATGGTTTTAAACCATCCGCTTTTTTTATTTAGTTTGCCCAGAAAATGCCTTTATTGCCTGCCCAACGCTTTTGGTCGTCAGCGGGTGAAGCGCTGTCTGCATTTTCAAAAATCTTTTCAATTACGGTGCCGTCGGGCTTTGTAATCTTGTAGCCGGGGAGGGCATAGTCTACAAGCGCGGTTGTACCGTCGGAGTAGGTGGTGCGGTAAACGGTTTCGGAAAGCTGTTCGTGGTTTTCCATAAACTCGTACTGAAGATATGTGAGCGGAACATACTCGTCGTATGCCTGCTTGAGCGCCGCAACACTCACATCAAGATCTTCGTCGGTGAGGCTGTAAAGGTCAACAGTACCCATCCAGTCACGGCCGGGGCCGAACTTTGAGTTGATGTAAAGGAGAGGGCGTCCGCCGTATTCGATAAAGATAAGGTTTTGCTTTGCATTCTTGATGGGGTAGTTTACGGTGGAGGCGGTGGGGTTTGAAAGCACGATACCGTGGTATACAAGCTGCCAGAAGGGAATACCTTCATCAAAGAGGGGGTTAACCCACTGTGACTCATCCTTTGCGCGCATGCCTACATAGAGGATTGCATCCATTGCATCAATCATGTAGTCCATAAAGCCTTCGGACTGATAGCCGCCAAAGAGTCTTGTTGCAAGTTCAACTATCTTGCGGTAGTAACCCTGCGCCTGCTTTCTTGAAACGGGGTGGTTCGGGTCGTCGCACTTTTCGGGAACATACGCGGTGAGTTCATCGATGTATTCAAGACCCTCAAAGCCGTAGCCGCGAACATAGGGGAGGTCTTCCTTTGCATAACGCTCATAAGCGCGCTTCGGGCATACGGCATAGGGTTCGCCGCCGTTAAGACCGTTTGCCTTGTAGATGTCACGGACAAAGGGATAGTATTCGCCTTTTTCGTTTCTGCGCTTTGCAAGGTCTTCAATTGCAAAGTTGTTTGCAATTTCGTATGCACCACAGCTAACTGTGTGTGCAACTACCTGGTATCCCATCTTTTGTGCTCTTGCGATAAACTTCATCAGTTCCTCATCGCCGCCGTAGCGGGGGTCGGAGGGATACTGCTGGGGGAAACGGCCGTCATGACCGCCAACCGCCCAACCAACAAGGCAGATTTCTGCTTTTTCAATGCCTGCCGCCTGCATTTTGTCGATGAGCTTGTTGAGCATTTCAACGGTGCAAGTTACATGGAGCGGAGGCTCGTTTTCCTCGGTTTGATGGCGCACAGGGGTGGGAATCGGCTTCCAACCCATGCGCACGCGAACTTCAATTGCCTCGGTAGCCTTGCGGAGCGGCTCGCGCATTGCGGCACGCTCGCGGAGGGGACGGCAACCTTTGATTTCCATCTGGTATTTACGGTAAACCTTTGCCATATCAACATAGGTTGCATTGGGCATTCTGTAGAAGTAGATTGAAATATCTTCTTCGGGATCTTCGCCCTGAAGGTCAAAGCGAGGCTTGATTGAGTATTCGTTATTCTTTACTCTTACTTCAAAGCGTGCATCGCCTGACTGACCCTCAACGCGCACAAAACAGCTCTTTTCCTGCTCGCAAAGGCCGCAGATGGGCATTGCGGAAAGCCATGTGATGAGTTCGGCATCGGTTTTTTCGTTAAAGAATGTACGCTGAATACCGTTGCCGAAGTTTGTGGGATAGAAGAAGTATCCCTTATCGCCTGCCTTTGCTTTAAGGAGGTCGGTTTCGATAACAACGGTGTTATAGCGCTTGCCGTTGAGATAGCGCGAGGGAATGCTGAATTTTAGTACATTTCCGAAATCTTCTGTCGCATATTTTACCGATTCGGTAGCACCGCCCATGGTGGTGCCTACAACGCGAAACATATTATCCATTATGAGTAATCTCCTTATTTCAAGCGGTCATTTACTGTTACAAGCTGTACTTCGCTTACATAAAGAGAAGCGTTTCCAATATCAATTGTAACATTGTTTGTGTTGTTGCCAAGTACAACGGGGATGTAGATGCAGTCAGAAGCACCCTCGGTTACAGCGGCACCGGTTTTGCCAAAGGGAACGGTACGGAAGTTGTCGCCGTTAACGGTGACAGCACCGTCAATAATGCCGCCGCTGATGTTTGCATAGTAAACTTTAAGCCAAACTTCGCCGTCTGCCTTGCCGCTTATTGTAATGTCAATCTTGCCGTCATAGCGGTTTGCAACAGCGGGGGTGGAGGTGATTTTAACATCGCTTACGCCTGCAACTTTGTATTCTTCAATGCGAATAACTTCGATTTCGTCAACGATTGCATAGCCAAAGGAGTTCTGTGCGGGAACAATCATACCGATTTCCATAGTTTCGCTTTCAGCAACGAAAACAAGGTCGCGCTTAACATATTCGGGCTGGTAGTAAACACCTACGGTCTGCATCTTTGCTCCGCCGGGCGCTCTTGCAAAGAGTTTTGCATGGGTGTTGTTTGCCGCGATTACATAGGCGCTCATTCTGTAGCTTTCGCCCTTCTTGAGTCCGCTGATTGTTGTGTATACGCCGTTATCGCTGTTTCCAACCTTTACTTCTGCGGCGTATTCGCCCCAGTATGCAAATTTGGTAATTGCGGTGTCTGCGCTGTTACCGATTGTGCGGTATGTATCAAGGTTGCCCTCTTCAAATGTGCCGTTGGTAACAGAAACGGTGTCAAAGGTCTTTATAGCGCTCTTGGGGATGTAGTAGTAATCGCCC
>JAZQWE010000271.1:0-10672 GCA_045632225.1 Eubacteriales bacterium
AATTGTCTTTGAAGTAACACAACCCATCATACGGTTTGCAAATTCCTTGGAGGAAGGAACTGCAGGATCATAGATAACGGTAAGGCTGTCAAGATGTCTTGTTACATCGTATCGCTGTCCATCACCGTAGCGGGATGCACCCATGGGGATAAGCGAGGAAGTAGTGCTTGTAATCTCAGAAGAATGAGAGTAAATACCGCCGGACTTAACTTCGATTGTTACAGCCTTTACATTAGCACAATCAAGAGAAGTTGACTTATTTTCACCTGCAAATGAGAAGAAGGAGTTTGTAGAAAGAACACCGTCAAGAACAAGGTGAGCATTGCCCGCTTTCTGCTGGTAACCGCCGAGTACAGCGTAACCGCGGAAGTTTACATCACCAAGCACTTCAATTTTGACATTGTTGGTCGAGCATGCATTACCTGCGGAGCCACCGATCAAGCGGAGGAACGAACCGGAATGCATTGTAATGTGGTTTTCGGTAGCAGGGCAAGAAGTAGAAGAAAGTTTCTTGAAAGATGTGGGAGTGTAGTTATGGTTGTAACAACCGCCAATAACGATGTAGCCGCAAGAAATCTTTTTCTGTTCGGTATTTCTTGCAAAGTCTGCTGTTATATTTTCACCAAAGGTGAGGTGGTTGTGCTGTGCCGCAAAGTAGGTGAACAAATCGCCGGAAGATCCCATTGCAGCTTCCCAAGCAGAAAGTTCAAGGTTTTCAAAGGTGGTGTCACCGTTGAGTGCGTAAATAAATCTACCCATATCAACGGAAGTTGTGCTGAGTTTGAGGACACCGTTTGTGCCATAACCCTTAACTGTGATAGGAGCTGTGTGAACGGGTTCTGCAAAAACAACATTTGCTGCAGGAAGTGCGCCCGTATAGTTGGAATTAACAGTAGCGGTACCAACGATGTAGATTGTGCAAGGCTGGTTGGTCGATGCCGCAAGTTCCATTGCCTTTGCAAAGTCATTTATGGGGTAATCCACGGTGTAACCGCCGTTTGCATAGCCCTTATCGGATACATAGAACTCGGTTACATTTAAAGGACGGGTTGCGTATACAGTATTACAAATTGTACAAGCATACGCATAATCTCTTGTTCTCTTAATCCACTCAACCTTGTGATACTCTTCGCTCTTGGGAACTGTTACTTCGCCAATGGTTTCGCCACAAAGTGCACAGAGGTTATAATTGCGACCGTCTGCGATACAAGTGGGAGCAGAAAGAACGATTGTTCTGATTTCGGAGCCGTGGTTTTCGCAAACTTCGCCTTCAACCTTCTGGCAGAATGCACATTCGCCGTTTACAAAATCGTGGCCGCCGAGAGCAAATCCGCAATACTCTTCAAAGGTGAGATTCTCGGAAATTTCGTGGTACTTAACATTTTTCTCGCCCTTTTCGATAAATGCAAGCGCCATCATTTCTGCGCTGGGAGTTTTAAGAGTGCCGTCTGAATTGTAAACAGCGGTATCGGAAACGCTGTAGTAGCAGTTAACATTCTTGCGGTGAGGCTGACCCATCAAAAAGTCGCCGACTTTAAGGGTACCGGAACCGTTGTGGAAGAAGTGATTAACTGTGTAGCAGTCATTTTCTCTGTTCTGCATTTCTACACGGTATGCCGCAACAATGGTACCGCCGTAGTAATGAATGTTTGCAACAGTACCGCCAAGGTCAATTACCGAGTCATAAATGGAGATAGGAGCAAGCTGACCGATTACAGCACTCTTGCCAACAGAAATGTTAACGGTTGCGCCGGAAAGGGGAAGGTTTGCATTGGATCTGCTTGCGCCCGCTACAACATAGTACTGTCCGCCGTTGATAACAAGGTCGGTTGTAAATGACTTTGTGTCAGCGCCTTCATAAGCAACGCCCGGGTAGAATCCACCGATAAGGTAAATCTTACATGCGGGGAAATCATAGGTAAGTGCGGTCTTATACTCGTAACTACCGTCGGTCTTCTTGTATTCAATCTTTGCCGCATCACCCTCAAGCGTGCTCTTCATTTCAAGGTTTTCGGTTGCCTCAAAGCGGAAACCGCGGGCAAAAATACTGTTGCTCGGGCTGGAACCGCTTGTAGTGCCCTTTGCATTACTGGAGATGATTATATTGTCAAAAACAGTAGGACCGGAGAGATGATATTGAGAAACCTTTGTATTGGTGTCCTGATTTTCAAAATAGAGAGCAGCCTTTGCTGTTTGAGGAGCTGTGGTAACGGTAATCTTTGCCTCATGGCGAGGTTCTACAAATGAACCCGTATGAACGCTGTCGGGAACAAGAATAACATCTTCAACAAGATAAATCTTGCCTTCGATGCCGGCAGGAAGATTCTTGCCGAGGTCTTCCATAGCATCATAGTATGTCATTGCATTTGATGCATTGGAACCGTCAGCCGCGCCCTTTGCAACATTTGCCGCATAACGGATGGTGTCAGCAGTAGTGAAGACATTGTCTGTAACTCCGCACTCATCTTTACGGATACAGTAGTAATGTGCACCGTCATTTGCATTGTGGCTGAATACCCATTCGTGACCGAGAGAATCAATTACGGTTTCCTCGGGAATATCTGTGCGTTCAACTGTACCTGCAGCGCTGGTGCAGAGCTTGCCGTTTACATAGTAGCAAGCGGAAACAATGGAGGATGCATTAGAGTCTGCAGCCACAATTTTACATCTTACGCACCAGAAATATTCATAACCGGTTGCAGCACAAGTGGGGGCCTTGTAAACTCTCTCTGAGCAAGAGTGACCAAGTGCCGAAACATTTGTTACGGTAGCCGCATCATATTCGTTACAACCGTCGGTAGAACAGAACATTGCACTCTGACCGCCTTTAAAACAGTCGGGAGCAGATACATAACCGAAAACGGTGAAATTGTGAGGCTTTTTGTTGATTATTACATTAACCTTGTTTTCACAATCAGCGCAGAAATACCACTCGTTACCGGTAGCGATACATGTGGAGTCGCTGTTGGTGAGTCCGTTTGCTGCAAGTTCTTCTGCGGTGAGTTTGGTTGTGTTAGCATGCTCACAGCCCGCTTCAACTGTTACAGAAACAGAAGTCTGCGCTGCAGAATATGCAGTACCGCTAACTTTATAAGAGTTGTCGAGAGTAATGGTAGCCTCGCCACCCTCTGCACCGCTGACTACCTTAAATGTAATCTTTGCAACTGCGGCCTTAGGCTCGCTTGTTTCCTGACGAACCATAAAACCGCCCGCCTTGGTATCGCCGTAATCGATAACAAGTTCACCAAGGTTAAGGTCGCCGGTACCTATACCGGTGATGGAGGCAGGAGCAACAACCGCATTTGCATTGTTAGTACCGAGTTTTGCAAGGAATGCAAGCTTGTAACCGTCACCCGCCATCTGGTCAGTGTTAAGGTTTGCACCTGTGTGATAAGTTACATTTGTAACTTCAAGAAGCTTTGTGTTCCAAGTAAGTGTAAACTTTTCGTTAGAAAGCTTTACATTGGTTGCCGTGGGATTACCGGTAGTAGTATCCTCGGGAACACGGTAAATATACTGCGTTGTCGCAGATGTAGTCGTTGCCTTAAGCGGACTTACAACGATATACACGTCGAAAGTCTGGGCTTCTGTAAGCGCAGAATAATCCACGCCATCAGCGGGAGATGCAATCACAAGTGATGTGGTTGCGAAAACCGCTGTTGTCATCAATGCTGCAAGAAGCAACACCGTGAGCAAAGCAAGAAATCTCTTTTTCATAGTTTTTTCCTCTCTGTTCGTCCTACGCATTTAAAATGCATTTCTATAAATAGGCATAGTTCTCACACTACCCCTATTGTTCTACTATTATACAATATTGCAAAAAACTTGTCAACCGATTTTTAAAAACTTTCACATGTAGAAAATTACTTTTTCGGAGTAATAATAATTATTGCAAAATATAATAATATATGGTAGAATATAGCGATAGATAAAAATATCGGAGCGCAATATGAAAATAATTGGTATTACGGGACAAAGCGGCTCGGGCAAGGGTTTTCTCTCCGCCGCGCTTGCATCCCTTGGCTACTTTCACGCCGATGCAGACAAAATTTATCATGACTTGCTTTTGACAAATCAATCGCTAAAAGAAGAACTCGCTGACGCTTTTGGAAGTGATATTGTAAAAAACGGCGAAATTGACCGCGCGGCACTCGGCAAAAAAGTTTTTGGCAAGAAAAACGCGCGAAAACTTGCGCGCCTTAACAAAATCGCGCACAAATATGTTTGCCGCGAGTATGTGAAACTCATCATATCTTTAAAAGAAGAGGGCGCAAAGGGTATCATTATAGACGCCCCCCTCCTTATCGAAGCGCGACTTCACAAACTCTGCGACTTCACCGTCCATGTCTATAGTGACGAAGAAACACGCATCGAGCGAATAATGAAACGCGACTCCATCACCCGTGAGGCGGCGCTGCTCCGCATCCGCTCACAAAAACCTTGGCCTTTTTATGCGACTCAATGCGATGATATTCTCATAAACAACGGCGAAACATCGATTGACAACTACGCAAAAGGCCTTGACAAACTACTTAACGGAGAAAATTAACTTGAGCAAAACATTTAAAAACATCTGCGCGTTTATCGCCATTGTCGCCCTTTCAGTTGCAATCGGCCTTTTCGCGGAGCATATTAAACTAAAAATAGACCTTGCCTCGCACCCAAGGGAATACAGCGAATTTGTAGAAAAGTATTCTTTTGAATACAAAGTGCCCGAAAAAATCTGCTATGCAGTAATCAAGTGCGAAAGCGGATTTGACAGCGCGGCAAAATCCGTCGCAGGCGCCGTGGGCCTTATGCAAATAATGCCCTCAACATTTGAATATCTGTGTTCGCTTATGGGTGAAACTCATGAGGTGGGCATGCTCTATGACCCCGAAACAAACATCCGCTTTGGCATATACTATCTTTCAATATTATATGAAAGATTCGGTTTTTGGGAAACGGCGTTTGCCGCCTACAATGCGGGGCCGACACGCGTTGACGAATGGATAAGCGCAGGAAAAGCCGATGATAGCGGCAGACTCACCGAAATCCCGATTACCGAAACCGCGACATACCTTGAGCGTGTGACCTCGGCCGTAAAAATGTATGAAAATTTATATTATCAATAAATAGGAGAACAAAACATGGAAAATCTCATTTACAAAAAGCAATCATCCTACGAAAAAGCGCCCGAAAAGACCGCGGCGGCTTTTGAATTTGCAAAGGGATATATGAAATTCCTTGACGATGCCAAAACCGAGCGCGAAGCGGTTGATGCGGCAATCGCGCTTGCAAAGGCAAAGGGCTACAAAGAATACAAAATCGGCGACAAAATTGCTGTCGGCGACAAGTTCTACCTCAACAACCGTTCAAAGAGCATCTACCTTGTAAAAGTAGGTACAGAGCACATCGAAAACGGCATTCGCATTATGGCGGCGCATATCGACTCTCCGAGAATCGACTTAAAGCAGGTTCCGCTTTACGAGGCTGACGGCATGGCATTCCTCAAAACCCACTACTACGGCGGTATCCGTAAGTATCAATGGACCGCAACACCCCTTGCGCTCCACGGCGTTATTGTAAAGGCTGACGGCACAATCGCAAATGTGTGCATCGGCGAGGACGACTCTGACCCCATATTCTATATCAATGACCTCCTCCCCCACCTTGCGGCTAATCAGTCAAAAGAACCCCTCGCTACCGCAATCAAGGGCGAAACCCTCAACATTCTCTGCGGTTCCGCTCCCCTTGCAGGTGAAGAAAGCGACGGCATTAAGAAAAATGTAATCAAACTTCTCAACGAAAAGTACGGCATTACCGAAAGCGACTTTATCAGCGCAGAACTCTCACTCGTTCCCGCGGCAAAGGCTCGCGACATCGGTCTTGACCGCGCGCTCATCGGTGCATACGGCCACGATGACCGCGTTTGCTCCTACCCCTCCCTTGCGGCACTCCTTGACACAACCGACGATACCCACACCGTTATGTGTGTGCTCGCAGACAAAGAAGAAATCGGCTCCATCGGCGTAACCGGTATGCAATGCGAAATCTTTACCGACCTTATGGAGGAAATCGCCCTCAACCTCGGCGCAAATCCGAGAGTTGTGCGCGGCAACAGCGAGTGTCTTTCCGCAGATGTTACCGCAGGCTATGACCCCAATTTTGCCGAAGTTTACGAAAAACGCAACAGCGCAATCATCGGCGCAGGCGTTTCTGTTTCCAAGTACACCGGTGCACGCGGCAAGAGCGGCACATCCGACGCGGGCGCAGAATTTGTGGGCAAAATCCGTGGCATGCTTGACAAAGCAGGCGTCGTATGGCAGACCGCAGAACTTGGCAAGGTTGACGAGGGCGGAGGAGGAACTGTTGCCGCTTATATTGCGAACCGCAACATCGACACCCTTGACATCGGCGTGCCCGTAATCTCGATGCATGCCCCCTATGAAGTTGTTTCCAAAGTGGATGTTTACGCGGCATACGAAGCATTCCTCGCATTTTGCAAATAACACTTGAAAACGAAAGGCATACTTTCTTAAAAAAGTACCAAAGAACAACTGTAAAACATTTTATATGTAGCCACGGCTACAGACTATAAATTTTCACAAAAAGGTTTTGAGGTGTCGGAACTTTTCCTTAAAAAGTTCCGACATTCTCCCGTAATACTTATGATAGATAAACTTAAAAAAGCAGAAGACCGCTTTGAAAAAATCGAAGAGGCACTTGCCGATCCCGAAATTTTCTCAAAGCAAACAGAATACACAGCGCTTATGAAAGAGCGCAAAAATCTTCTCCCCATAATTGAAAAGTTCCGCGAATACAAGAGCGCACAAACTACGCGCGACGATGCAAAAGAGATGAAGGATGACTCCTCACTCGAAAGCGAACTTCGCGAAATGGCAGAGGAAGAATTCCTCGCGGCAAGCGAAAGTTGCGTAAAACTCCTTGACGAGCTCAAAATCCTTCTCCTCCCCAAAGACCCCAATGATGACAAAAATGTTATCGTTGAAATCCGTCAGGGCGCGGGCGGCGAGGAGGCGGCTCTTTTTGCCGCTGTGCTCTACCGCATGTACACCATGTATGCGGCAAACGCGGGCTTTAAGTGCGAACTTATGAATGCAAACGAAACCGAGCTTGGCGGCTTTAAAGAAGTAAGTTTTATGGTCGAGGGCGAGGGTGCATATTCGCGCCTTAAATTTGAAAGCGGTGTTCACCGCGTTCAGCGCGTTCCCGAAACAGAGGCGCAGGGACGAATTCAGACCTCCACAGCCACCGTTGCGGTGCTCCCCGAGGCTGAAGATGTTGAAATTGAGATTAACCCCGCTGACCTTAAAATAGAGACCTGCAAATCAAGCGGCGCGGGCGGACAGCATGTCAACAAAACCGAATCCGCAATCCGCATTATCCACCTCCCCACCGGCATTATCGTTGAGTGTCAGGAGGAGCGCAGTCAGTTTAAGAACCGCGATAAGGCAATGAAGATGCTCCGCACAAAGCTCTATGACATCGAAATGACAAAGCAGACCGAGGCAATTGCCTCTGCCCGCAAGAGTCAGGTCGGCACAGGTGACCGCAGCGAGCGTATCCGCACATACAACTACCCCCAGGGTCGAATCACCGACCACCGCATCGGCCTTACTTTATACTCACTTGAAAACTTCTTAAACGGCAACATCGGCGAAATGATTGATGCTCTTATCACCGCTGATACCGCCGAGAAACTTAAAGGTAATGAAGACTGATTTTATATCACAAAACGAAATCTCGGACACAACCCTTGCGCGCGCGGGCGAAATTCTGCGTAGCGGAGGGCTTGTTGTCTTTCCCACCGAAACGGTTTACGGTCTTGGCGCAAATGCGCTTGACGCCTCCGCCGCAGAAAAAATCTATGCGGCCAAGGGCCGCCCGTCGGACAACCCGCTGATTGTACATATCGCATCGCCCGCCGATGCCAAAAAGTACGCTGTCACGGGTGAAGAATACGAAAAAATCGCCACAGCATTTATGCCCGGCCCAATCACCGTTATCATGCCAAAGCATGAGTGTATTCCGCATACCGTAACCGGTGGAGGGAACACAGTCGGACTTCGCTGTCCCGAAAACGCGGTTGCCCGCGCACTGATTGAAAAAGCGGGCGTGCCCGTTGCCGCACCGAGTGCAAACATCTCGGGCAAGCCGTCGCCCACAAGCGCAGAGCATGTAAGGGGCGACCTTGACGGCAAGGTGGACATGATTATTGACGGCGGAGAATGCACATTCGGCCTTGAATCCACCATTGTGAAAATCGAAAACGGGAAAGTTACACTTCTGCGCCCCGGTGCGATAACGCTTGACATGCTCCTTGAACTTTTTGACGAGGTTGAAGTTGCGGACGCCGTCACAAACAAACTTGCCGACGGTGTGCGCCCCGAGTCCCCCGGCATGAAGTACCGCCACTATGCGCCCACCGCCCCGCTCTACCTTCTTTCTGGTACGGATGAGCGCCGAATTGAGTATTGCAAAGCATCGGACAGCGAAACTTTGCTCCTTGTTTATGATGAAGAAGCCGACCTTTTTAACGGCCGCAAAATAATCACGCTTGGCTCCCGAGGGAACGAGGTTTCCCAAGCGAAGCGCCTTTTTGCCGCGCTCCGCGAAGCGGACAAAGCGACTTGCAAGCAAATTTTTGCACCCGCGCCAAAGAAAAGCGGCATTGCGCTTGCGCTTTACAACCGCATGATTCGCGCAGCGGCGCATAATATTATCGAACTTTCATGACACGGTTTGAAAACGCGCTTGAAAACGCCAAAAAGAACCGCGCATTTGACGGCAGTATCGGCACACTTTCCGAAAAAACGCTCCACTCGGTGCTTAAATATTACCTTGAGCCATGCGATGACTTTCACGAGGTTGCGCTTGGCAGATATGTTGCAGACATCATGCGCGACGGGTGTATTACCGAAATACAAACCCGCGGTTTTGACCGTCTTAGGCCAAAACTTGCCGAGTTTTTAAAGGAGCACCCCGTTACTGTTGTGTTTCCGATTGCGAAAGTCAAGCATTATTGCACAGTAAACCCCGAAACGGGCGAAACTTCAAAACCGAGAAAAAGCCCAAGATACGGAAATGTGTATGATGCATTTGACGAACTTTACAAAATAAAAATGTTCCTTGAGTGCGACAACCTTTATTTCCACTTTGTTTTACTTGAAGTTACCGAGTATCGCAAAACCGTTAAGAAAAGTTATCGCAACCACAAGGGATTTGAAATTTTTGAGCGTATTCCAACTGCAATTGCAGAGGAAATATATGTAGACGGCAAAAACGATTTTGGAAAGTTTGTGCCAAACACGCTCCCCACCCCTTTCACAAGTGCACACTTTGCAAAAGCGATAAAAAGACAGCGTCATGTGGCGCAAGGTGTGCTCAACATCCTTCTCCATGTCGGTGCTGTGCGCCGAGTTGGCAAGGATAAAAACAGTTATCTGTACGAAAAAATATGATAAGGATTAGGCATTAAAATGGCAAGAACAAAAAAGCAACCCATAATGCAAAATATTCCCGAAGCGGCACCGCGTAAAGAACTCATCACAGATGTAATTGAAACAAACTACATGCCCTATGCGATGAGTGTTATCATTTCGCGTGCCATCCCCGAGATTGACGGCTTTAAACCCGTTCACCGCAAACTGCTGTACACCATGTACACAATGGGACTTATGACCGGCAACCGTACCAAGAGTACAAACATTGTCGGCACTACCATGCGCCTGCATCCCCACGGCGACGCGGCAATATATGAAACAATGGTGCGCCTTACCCGCGGCAACGAATCGCTTCTCCACCCCTTTGTTGACTCAAAGGGTAGTTTTGGCAAGCAATACAGCCGCGACATGGCATTTGCCGCCGCCCGTTATACCGAGGCAAAACTTGACCCGTTTTGCGCCGAAATTTTCAACGGTGTTGACAAGGATGCCGTTGACATGGTGCCAAACTATGATAATACCTTGACCGAGCCTGCCCTCCTCCCCACCTCGTTCCCAAACATCCTTGTTTCCCCAAACATGGGCATTGCGGTTGGTATGGCATCTTCTATTTGCTCGTTCAACCTTGGCGAAATCTGCGATGCCACAATCGCGCTTCTCCGCCACCCGGGCACCACTACCGATACACTTCTTGACATTGTCAAAGGCCCCGACTTTCCGGGCGGAGCCTACATTATATATAATAGAGAGGCAATGAAGGCTGTTTACGAAAGCGGTCGCGGCCCAATCAAGCTCCGCGCGCGCTATTCATACGATAAAGAAGCCAATTGCATTGATGTAACTCAAATCCCCTACTCCACCTCGATTGAGGCAATCATGGGAAAAATCGGTGACGCTGTTAAAAGCGGCAAAATCAAGGACATTACCGATGTCCGCGATGAAATCGACATTTCCGGTTTCAAACTCACAATCGATCTTCGCCGCGGAACCGACCCCGACAAACTCATGGCAAAACTCTACAAACTCACACCTCTTGAGGACAGTTTCGACTGTAACTTTAATGTGCTTATCGACGGTTCACCCCGCCAACTCGGCATAAAGGACATACTTACCGAGTGGATAAGATTCCGCATGAACTGTGTTCGCCGCGAGATGACCTTTGACCTTGGCAAAAAGCGCGACAAACTCCATCTGCTCCTTGGTCTTGGCAAGATTTTGCTTGACAT
>JAZQWE010000272.1:0-3924 GCA_045632225.1 Eubacteriales bacterium
TCGGGGGTAACCGAGCAGGCGCGGAACTCGCCCATCAGCGAGCAAAGCGATTCAAGAGTTCCGTTTTGAAGTTCACCGCCGAAAACCTTGAGATAAGGCGTAAACTTTTTTACGGTGCGGTACATGGTTAAAATTTTAGCACCCTCGCTTGCATAGTTGTATGTGAGTGAGCCGTAGCGTCTTGATACAAGGTTTGAAAGGCGCGAAAAACCAACCGCGTCAACAAAAAGCGCGGCACTTTTTGGCAATGTGCTCATCAGCGCATTTTCTGCAAGCAATGCCTTTTGGTCTGGCACAATCAGGTATGCGCGACGGTTTTCTTTTACATCTCGGGCAATGCGTGCAAAGATTTCATCGCGCGCTCCCCTCGTTCCATACAGTAATGTAAGCATGGTACTCCTTTACGGTAAATTATAGGTTATGCGAAGGAATTTCAATGAAACACTGTAGGGGGCGGCGACATCACACGCCCCGCATGAACCGTGGTTAAAACGGGATGTCCAGGGGCCATCCCCTACGGATTTGTGGTGCTGATTTTACTTTCGCATAAACTATAATTTACTCAATTCAAAAATATCTCTTTAATATTGCAGTTTTTTTCTGTTTTCAGCCTACGGCGAAAATAGAAAAAGAAATAACTTCGTAGTATAAAAACATTCTCACTTTCTTTTCTGTGGCAGACATACATTTTTTCG
The DNA here is from genome assembly GCA_045632225.1 of Eubacteriales bacterium. GTDB lineage: Bacteria > Bacillota > Clostridia > Oscillospirales > CAG-272 > UMGS902. The sequence goes on from JAZQWE010000272.1 coordinate 696, forward strand.
TTTGTGCCAATGCCTTTCTTTGAAAAAAAGAATGGAGAAACCAAGAACACGGTTTTTTCACCTTGCATAGCGGCGATATCAAAGAATTTGTCTTTGTCAAAATTTCCTTTACTTTTGAAAATTATAAAAACAACATCGTTTTTAATTTCATCAAACAAAAGTTTTGTGTTTTTATCACGCAAAACAAGTGCAGTAATGAGCATAACAAGGGATACTGCCAAGATTATCGGTATTACAAGAATGAACGCCGCGGTGTACAAAATGACAAACGCGCCCGCTTGCAGATACTGATAAAGCAAAACTCCCCATTTGAAAATGCGGGTTAACCAAAGTGACCCTTTGAAATATTTTTTAAATATCGGGAAATGCTTTTTTTGTTTTAATTTTGCAAAAAGAAATGCAAAATAACTGTCTGCGGCATAAGATTTATTGTCGTTGTCTTTATCTTTGAAATCACGGTGCCGCTTTAGTTTGTGCAATTCCTTTTTCAGTTCATGATTTTCTTTTTTAAGTCGCTTTAATTCGTCTTTATCGACCATAAATCTCCCCGCAATCGGCATGCTGATAACAGTATACCAAATTATCATCTTTATATCAACTGTATTCTACATATTGTTTTGCAATTGACAAAAATCAATACATATTGTATAATATTAAAAACAGTTATTTTTTAGGAGAAAAGCGAATGGCGCAAAGCGACAAGAATACAGCACAGTATAATAACCAAAGTATTTCAATGCTCAAGGGAGCCGACCGTGTGCGCAAACGCCCTGCGGTAATTTTCGGTTCTGACGGACTTGAGGGATGCGAGCATTCGTTTTTTGAGATACTTTCAAACTCGGTTGACGAGGCGCGAGAGGGACACGGTAATGAGATAATTATTACCACATGGCGCGATCACACCATTGAGGTTGAGGACTTTGGCCGCGGCGTTCCGCTTGGATATAACGAAAAAGAAAAACGCTACAACTGGGAGCTTGTTTTCTGTGAGCTTTATGCGGGCGGTAAATATTCAAATAACGATGAAAACTCCGCATACGGATACTCCCTCGGTCTTAACGGCCTTGGTGCGTGTGCAACACAGTATTCCTCGGAGTTCATGAATGTTTCGTCCTATGACGGTGTTGAAGTTCATACAATCAGTTTTAAAAAGGGTGAGCCGGTCTCAAATCTTGAGAGCCGTCCGATTGAAAAACGCGAGAAAAAACACGGTACAATCATCCGCTGGCGCCCCGATCTTGAAGTTTTTACAGATATTGCAATTCCCGCCGAGGCGTTCAGAAGCGTTCTTCAACAGCAGTCCGTAGTAAATGCGGGACTTAAATTTATTCTCAAAACAGAAAATGAGCAGGGGAGGTTTGATACCGAGGAATTTGTGTACGAAAACGGTATTTCCGACTATATCAAGGAACTCGCAGGCGAAAGCGCACTTACCGAACCCACTCATTGGCGCCTTGAAACAAGCGGCCGCGACCGTGAGGATAAGGACGATTACAAACTCAAAGCAGAGATTGCATTTTGCCTTTCCAACACCTCAAACAAACTTGAATATTATCACAACTCGAGCTTTCTTGAGCATGGCGGCTCGCCCGACAAGGCGGTGCGCCTTGGATTTGTGTATGCGCTTGACAAATATTTAAAGGCAAGCGGCGCATATAAAAAGAATGAGAGCAAAATCGGATTTTCGGATATTGAGGACAGCCTTATCCTCATTATAAACAGTTTCTCGACACAGACTTCATACGAAAATCAGACAAAAAAGGCAATTACAAATGTCTTTATCAAGGACGCGCTCACCGAATTTATCAAGCACAATCTTGAAATTTATTTTGCAGAGCACCCGACAGAGGCAGAAGTTTTTGCAAAGCAGGTTATGACCAACAAGCGCGCAAGAGAAAGCGCAGAGCAGACCAGAAGTGATATTAAAAAGAAACTTCAGGCAACTACCGATTTCTCAAATCGCGTTGATAAATTTGTGGGTTGCCGCTCAAAGGACCCCGCTGTGCGCGAACTCTATATAGTTGAGGGCGACAGCGCGATGTCATCGTGTAAGCAGGCGCGCAATGCAGAGTTTCAGGCGATAATCCCTGTAAGAGGTAAAACTCTCAACTGCCTCAAGGCCTCGACAAAGCGTATTTTTGAGAGCGAAATCATCACCGACCTCCTTCGTGTTATCGGATGCGGTGTTGAGTTTAAGGGCAAGGAAAAGGGCGACCTTGCAATGTTCAATTATGATGCGCTCCGTTGGAACAAAATCATAATATGTACCGATGCTGATGAAGACGGCTTCCAGATCAGAACATTGCTCCTTACACTTTTCTACCAACTTCTCCCTACGCTTATCGAAAAGGGAAAGGTGTTCATTGCCGAATCTCCTTTGTTTGAAATTACTACCAAAAACGAAACATATTTCGCCTACAACGAGTTTGAAAAGGTTGAAATCCTTTCAAAACTTGAAGCAGAAAAGACAAAGTATAAACTTCAGCGTTCAAAGGGACTTGGCGAAAACGATGCGGATATGATGTCAAAGACAACAATGAACCCCGCAACACGCCGCCTTATCGCGGTAACCCCCACCGATGCTGAGGCAACCGACGATATGTTTGAACTTATGCTTGGCGACAATGTTGCTCGCCGCCGTCAGTACATTGCAGACAATGGCGCAAAATTCATCGCCATGGCAGACCTTTAATGTGATAAAAATGCTATCCTTTTGGATAGCATTTTTTTATTGTATCTCTCTCAAATATAAAAATCCAAACAAATGCAAGGACATAGTTCACAAAAAATCAAAAAGGTATTGCAATTTATGTTAACAGATTGTATAATGTGTATAACATTCCTCAATTAAGCAAATTAAGGAAAAAAACTACTATTTGGAGGATTCAACTATGAAGAAAATAGTTGCACTCGTTCTCGCCGCTCTTATGCTTACTGCATGCTTTGTAAGCTGTGGCGAGGCAAAGACAGACGAAAAAGTTATCAAAATCGGCGTTTACGAACCCGCTTCGGGCTCCAACGGTGCCGGCGGTAAGCAGGAAACCCTTGGTATCAAATATGCTAACTCTGTTTGCCCCACTGTTGAAGTAGGCGGCGAAACCTACAAAGTTGAACTTGTTTATGCAGACAACCAGTCTTCCAACGACAAGGCTCCTACCGCTGCTGCTGAACTTCTCAGCGCAGGCGTATCCGTTGTTCTTGGCTCTTACGGCTCCGGTGTTTCCATCGC
>JAZQWE010000273.1:0-9604 GCA_045632225.1 Eubacteriales bacterium
ATGTTGCAAACTTTGCTACCGAAGCGGCTCTTGCTGGCAAGAGTGCATGTGTAGAGGGCGGTAGCGCAGGCGCAGCTTATGCTGAAAGCGTAACCGATGCTGACAAGATTTTTGCAACAACCGCACAGATTAACGCGTTTACCGAGGTTAAGTCCGGTGCAGTTGACTTCGCAGTAGTTGATATTATTCTTGCGCAGAACATCTGCGGCAAGGGCGACTATGCAGACCTTGCAATCGCGGAGGACATCGTACTTGACTCCGAGATTTACGCGGTAGGCTTCAAGAAGGGTAGTGACCTTACCGCAAAGGTAAACGATGCTATCAAGCAGCTTGATGAAAATGGCAAGCTCATGGAACTTGCAACAAAGTACGGTTTCGAGAATGTACTTAAAGTGACCGAAACTATTGAATAAGCCTCCAAAAAATTTAAAGGAAATAAAATTATATGGGTTTTTTAGAAGTTACGTTAAGCTTGCTTGACGGACTAAAACAGACCTGCCTAATTTTTGCGCTAACACTCGTGTTAGCGCTTCCTTTAGGTTTGGTCATTTCTTTTGGCTCAATGTCAAAATTCAAACCGCTTGCTTACATAACAAAAATTTTTGTTTGGATTATACGCGGGGTGCCGCTGATGCTTCAGGTCATAATCGTGTTTTATGTGCCTGGCTTCTTTTTAGGTACACCTCTTTTTTCGCGTTTTAGCTCAGTTGTAGCGGCATTTGTTATTAACTATGCATGCTATTTTTCAGAGATTTACCGCGGTGGCATTGAAAGCATTTCAAAGGGACAGTATGAGGCGGGCCAAGTGCTTGGCATGACAAAAACACAGATTTTTTTCAAAGTTGTGCTCATGCAGGTTGTAAAGAGAATTTTGGCGCCGATGTCCAATGAAGTTATCACACTTGTAAAAGATACAGCACTTGCAAGAGTAATCATGATTGTTGAGATTATTCAGGCGGCGCAGAATTTTGCGGCATACGGACTAATGTGGCCGCTCTTCTACACGGCGGTGTTCTATCTTATTTTCGTTGGTGTGCTTTCTCTTCTTTTCGGATATTTTGAAAAGAAACTTGACTATTACAAAGTGTAAGGAGGGAGCATAGTGGCATTACTTGAAGTAAATAATTTAAAAAAGAATTTCGGCAAGACCGAGGTGCTTAAAGGTGTTACATTTTCCCTTGAAAAGGGCGAGGTACTTGCTATAATCGGCTCCTCCGGTAGCGGAAAAACAACATTGCTCCGTTGCCTTAACTCTCTTGAAACTGCTAACGGCGGTAGCATTTTAGTAGACGGCGACAGCGTTTTTGAAGCAGGTGTTGAATATACAGATGCGCAGATTCGTGAAAAAAGACTGAAATTCGGACTTGTTTTTCAATCGTTCAATCTTTTTCCACAGTATAGCGTAATGGAAAACCTTACACTCGCACCAAAGCTTGCGCTTAAAAAGAAGAATTTTGCTGACAAAAAGGCAGAACTTGATGCCATTGAAGCAAAGGCTGAAAAACTTCTTGAAAGAGTGGGACTTTTCGAGAAAAAGGATTCGTATCCCTGCCAACTTTCGGGTGGACAGCAACAGCGTGTTGCTATTGCCCGTGCTCTCGTTATGCAACCCGAAATTCTTTGTTTTGACGAGCCTACAAGCGCACTTGACCCCGAACTTACCGGTGAGGTTTTGCGCGTAATAAAAGGACTCAAAGGCGAGGATCACACTATGATTATCGTTACTCATGAAATGGAGTTTGCGAGAAATGTTTCCGACAAAGTTATTTTCATGGCTGACGGTGTAATTGAGGAAATGGGAACTCCCGAAGAAGTATTCGGCAATCCCAAGAGTGAAAAAACCAAAGCATTTTTGTGCAGTTCTTTTGAAAAAATTTAGTATATAAAAAATGCCGCTCATGCGGCATTTTTTTGCCTTTACATGTACATAATATTATGTTATTATGTTATTACCCAATAATTCATAAGGAGTAAGATTTATGAAAAAATCATTGTTATTTTTTCTTGTGAGTATTCTTTTGTGTTGCTCATATTTTTCCTTTACTGTGTTTGCTGCTGAAACTGTTGTATATGTTTCTGACGGCGGTACGGGTGACGGTGCAAGTGCAGAAACTCCCGTAGGCACACTTGATGCGGCGTATGCGGCGCTTGGTGACAATGGTGGTACAATTGTCATTGTTGACAAACTCACAGTTACCAGCCATTTTGTTGAACCCGAGCACAGCGGTACAGTAACCGTTACTCAGGTTTATCAGAATACCGACTATCGCACAAGCGAAACTTGCGGTATCAATATCGTAACTTGCCGCTATATTTTAAACGGTCCCACCACATTTACAAATATCACATTCCGTGGCGATACCGCTAAAACATATAACTATGTTCTTTTTGTTGCACAGTTTAACGATATTGTCATGGATGAGGGTGTGAATTGCGTAAATTACGGCGACTATTCCACAATTGCTTTTGGCGCATCCATTGTTGGCGGTGTGCAAAACGGTGCGGATAAGTATAAAACAGTCGCTACTGACCGTGACTCACACATTACCGTCAAGAGTGGTGAGTTTTTGATTGCCGGATTCTCCCGCCAAGTAGATAATGACTTTGAAGGCATGGCGCACATTGATATTTACGGCGGCATCATCCATAATATCTACCCCGGTAACGGAGAAAAGGGTACTGCAGGCGATGTTGACCTCAACATCTATGGCGGTACTTTCGTTGGCAAAATAATTACCGGAACCGTATCAAAGATTAAAGGAAAACTCGATATTAAGATCACCGGCGGTGACTTTACTAATTTCAAAGAAGCGGACGGTACTGTTGAAAGTGGCGGAACTTCTATATTTGATGTTTCCGAGTACGAAGGCGGTGCGGCTCTTGCGGCAAAGGCAAATAATTTTACACGCATTATTACCGATGCAGGTGAAATAACAAATAAAGTTCCTAACGATGTGTTTGAGTACGGCACATTTGTAGCATCAAACGGCATCACACTTCCTTACCGTTATTACATTCCTGAAAGTTATACTACAAGCGCTGCGAAACTTCCTTTGTTCCTTTATATGCACGGTAACGGTTCCAGAGGAAGCGATAATACAACCCATGTTACCACAAACGGTGCAGCACTCAATAATGAGGTGTTTAACTCTCAGTACGAATGCATCATGCTTGCTCCCCAATGTGCAAAGAGCCCCAAACAATGGGTAACAAACTATGCAGGTAGTGCAGAGTTTGCAAGCGAAATTGAAAGCGGAGAGTTTGAAAGCGGAGAGTACCTCAATGCCGCAATTGAACTTCTTGACTACTTCCTCAACACATACCGTGTTGATACCACTCGCGTTTATGTGACCGGTTCTTCGAATGGCGGCGGCGCAACATGGTCGCTCACCGCGCGTTTTCCCTATGTATTCGCGGCGGCAGTTCCGCTTGCGGGCGCAAAAACTTATGACGGTGTTAACGAAATCGCCCCCCGATATGCACACCAGAATATCTGGACATTCCACGGTGATGCAGACAAAACACTCCCCGTAGATGCAACCCGTGCACTTGTAAATGCCATCAAGGCGGCAGGCAGCACTACTATTACCTATACCGAACTTGCAGGCGGCGGACATAACATCTGGTCGCAGGCGGCAAGCACAAGCGGTCTTGTTGATTGGATTTTCTCAAAGACAAATTCTGCATTTAACAATACTCTTCGTGCCGGCAGAGTGGCACTTTCCGCTCCCTCAAGCCTTGTTTGGAACGAAAATGTCGCTACATTCAATGCAGTAGACGGTGCTCGCGCATATCGCCTTACTGTTTATGTTAACGGCGTTGCGGCAAAGGTTTATGAAATCGAAACAACCTCACAAGAAATTGATGTAGCATCCCTTACTGAGGGTGAGATCACCTTTGGTGTTACTGCACTTGCAAGCAATCTTGCGGCGAATATAAACAGCGTTGAAACCGTGTCCGATGCATACAGCGTCGACCCCCTCGTTTACCTTGATTGCAACGGCGATGGCAAGGTTGATATTTTTGATGCAATGGTAAAACTCAAGGATGGCCTTAATAACGCAAATCTCAATTTGCTTTCCATAATCCGCATCATTAAGTACATTATTGCTGAAGGTTAATAAAAAAATCGTTCTCCTTTCGGAGAACGATTTTTTTTAGTCAAGTTCTTTTTTGCCGGTGTAGAGTTCGTAATATCTGCCACCCAAGGAAAGTAGCTCTTCGTGCGTGCCTCTTTCAATTATCTCGCCTTTTTCAAGCACCATGATGGCGTTTGCATTGCGAACCGTTGAAAGACGGTGCGCAATAACAAATGTGGTACGGTTTTGCATCAATCTGTCCATACCGTGTTCAATATGGCGCTCGGTTCTTGTGTCAACCGAACTTGTTGCCTCGTCAAGAACAAGTATGGGCGCCTTTGAAATAGCGGCGCGAGCGATATTTAAAAGCTGACGCTGACCTTGTGAAAGGTTTGCGCCATCCCCTGTGATAACGGTATCGTATCCGTTTTCAAGGCGCATGATAAAGCTGTGTGCACTTGCGGTTTTTGCCGCTTCAATCACTTCATCATCTGTTGCATCAGGGCGACCGTAACGGATATTTTCCATGATTGTACCCGTGAACAGATGGGTGTCCTGAAGCACCATTGCGATATTTTTTCGCAACACATCGCGCTTGATTTCGCGTATATTTACACCGTCAACGGTGATTTCGCCGGAGTCAATATCGTAAAAACGGTTAAGCAGATTGGTTATCGTTGTCTTGCCTGCGCCTGTCGAACCTACAAATGCGATTTTTTGACCGGGTTTTGCGTAAAGGGAAATATTTTTGAGAATGGTTTTGCCCGTAACATAGCCAAATGTAACATTTTTAAGTTCTACAAAGCCTTTCATTTCAGGCATGTCAAGTGCATTTGCAACATCGGGGGCTTCTTCATCTCTGTCAAGTACATCAAATACACGTTCCGCACCCGCAAGGGCAGAGAACACGGTGTTCATCTGCATGGAAAGTTCGTTTATCGGGCGTGCAAAGTGGCGTGAGTATGTAACAAAAATACCAAGGCCGCCAAGGTCAAATTTGCCAAGCAGGCAAAGTAAGCCGCCAATACCCGCTGTCATTGCATAGTTTATCTGTCCGGTATTGCCCATAACGGGGCCCATTATTCCACCGTAGAACTGTGCATTGATTTGCTTGTCGCGCAAATCATCGTTAAGGAGCGCAAATTCGTCAACACATGTTTGTTCGTGGTTGAACACTTTTACCACCTTTGAGCCGGAAACACTTTCCTCGATGTATCCGTTAACCGCGCCGAGCGCCGCTTGCTGTGATGAATAGTATTTTCTTGAGCGTTTGGTTATGGCCTGACCGCCAAAGAAGAATATCGGAATAAATACAACAGTGATAAGGGTGAGCCAGATGTTTGTGTAACACATAAAGCAAAATGTGCTGATAAGCGTAATTGCACCCGAAACAAGGCTGACAAGTGTGTGGTCAAACATAGTTGCCACATTGTCTACATCGTTTGTAAAACGGCTCATGATTTCGCCGTGGCTCTCATTGTCAAAAAATTTTATGGGTAGTTTTTGCACCTTTTCAAAAAGGTCATGGCGAAGTTTTTTCATGGAGTTTTGCGAAATATGGAGCATGATTTTTGCTTGAGCATATTGCGCAATTATGTTTGCGATATAAATAGAAAGAAGTAAAATAAGATAGAAAAGAATTTTGCTGATTTTTTCAGGCATGGTGGCATTTGCCATTTCTTCGCCCGAAACAATGTTCAAAATAGGACGCAAAAGATACGCCGCAAATGTGTTTGATGCCGCTGTAAGTGCAACAAATGTCAGCGCGGCAAATAAAAGGTACTTGTATGCGCCAATGTAGCTGAGTAATCTTGCGATAACTTTTTTTGCGTCACCTTTAGGCTTTGATACCGGCATACCGCGCCCGCCGGGGCCGCCCGGACCGCGGCGCGGCCCAATCGGTGGCATGCCGCTGTGCTTTTGCGGAGCGGCGGAGGAGTTGTATTGCTTTTGCAAATCTTCAAGTGTGCGTTTAGCCATTACTTGCCACCTCCTTGCTTTCCATTTGCAATGCATAAATTTCTTTATATTCTTCACAGTTTGCAATCAGTTGGTCATGTGTGCCAAGACCTACTATTTTGCCGTCATCAAGCACTAAAATTCTGTCAGCCTCCATAACAGAGGTGATACGCTGTGCAATAATGATTTTTGTTGAATCTTTGAGCGTTGTTGAAAATGCTTTTCTGATATTTGCTTCGGTAGCCGTATCAACAGCGCTTGTAGAGTCATCAAGAATGAGTATTTTGGGCTTTTTGAGGAGTGCGCGCGCAATGCAAAGGCGTTGCTTTTGTCCGCCTGAAACATTGGTACCGCCGCGTTCAATTCCGTGGTCGTATCCGTCGGTAAAGCCTTCGATAAAGCTATGGGATTGCGAAATGTTTGCAACCTCCATCATTTCTTCAATGCTTGCTTCTTCATTACCCCAACGGAGATTTTCTTTAATTGTGCCCGAGAAAAGGAGATTTTTCTGCAGTACCATGCCAATGCCTTCGCGAAGCGAGTAGAGCGAGTAGTCGCGCACATTTGTTCCGTCAACCAAAACTTCGCCGTTTTCGGTATCGTAAAGGCGGGGGATAAGCGAAACAAGTGTGGATTTGCCGCTACCCGTACCGCCGATAATGCCGAGTGTTTCACCCGCATGAATTTTAAATGAAATGTTTTCAAGCACATGGTCGGGGCTGTTTTTGTAGTAGCGAAAACTTACATTTTTAAACTCGATTTCGCCGCGGGAAACTTTTTTGTCTTTGTTCTTGGCAAAAACATCGTTAATGTCTGCTTCTTCAAGCAAAACCTCTTTGATTCTCTTCGCCGACGCCGCCGCACGGGAGGAGGACATAAAGAGCATTGTAACCATCATCAGCGACATAAGAATTTGATTGATGTATGTAATAAGAGCGTTGAAATCGCTGTATGCAAGGTCGCCGAAAAGCACCATGTTACCGCCAAACCAAACAACGGCAAGTGTTGTAAGGTTCATAACAAGTGACATTATCGGCGAAATTAAAATCATTACATTCATTGCACGCATCGCGCTATCGCGAAGCGCCGAGTTTGCCGCGTCAAACTTTTCCTCTTCAAAATCCTCGCGCACAAATGATTTTACAACGCGCATGTTTGTAAGGTTTTCGCCAACTGTGTTGTTGAGTTCGTCAACTTTTGATTGCATTGCACCAAAGCGGGGAAAACCGATACGCATAACCGTTATGAGCAAAATTGCAAGCAAAGGGATTGAAATTGCAAGGATTGTCGAAAGTTTCGGGCTTATCGTAATGGTCATAATCAAAGCACCGATAAGCATGCCCGGCGTTCTCAAAAACATGCGAAGGAGCATGTTTACAAAGTTTTGCAGCTGAGTTACATCGTTGGTTAAACGGGTGATGAGTGAACCGGTTTGGAATTTGTCAATGTTGGCAAACGAAAAACTTTGCACTTTTTTATATACATCAAGTCGCAAATCGCTACCAAAGTTTACTGATGCGCGTGCACCGAAATATGCGCCGCCGATACCGCCAAGCATCATTAAAACGGCTACTGCAATCATCAAAGCCGCCATGCCGATTACAAACCATACAGAGCCTGTGTCAGCGGAAAGGCTTGTTTCTGCGCGTTTTACAATCAGCGAGTAAAGTTTTGGCATAACCACTTCACCAAGCACTTCGACTATCATGCAAAGCGGTCCCAAAATAAAGTAAAGCATATAAGGCTTTACATATTTGCCCCATGTCTTCAATGTTTTATCCCCTTTCGATATTTGAAATATTAAGTTGCAAACGGTCTAAAAGTTCGTTTAATTTTTCGGTTTCTTCAAGCGAAAAACCTTCAAAAAGGGCGGTATCAATCTTCAAAAAAGCCTTTTTTGAACTTTCCGCAATTTTTTCCCCCTTTTCGGTGAGTATGATTTCGTTAAATCGCGAATCCGCCTCATTAACCTTGCGCAATATATAGCCGTCGCTTTCCATCTTTTTAAGCATTACGGCAACTGCCGCAGTACTTATTTCAAGCGTTTGTGCGATACTTGTTTGCGAAAGGGAACTACCTTTTTCAGATAGTAACATCAACATTCTATGGTCAGAACGCCCAAGTCCCGTTTCTTTGCGCATCTCGTCGAATAATTTGCGATGCTTTTTCATTGTTATCACCATTTTATGAACGGTTTCTTTTGCGCGCTGTTCGTATGGTGTTTCTTTGTACACATTTTCACCTCCGTTAACAAGTTAATAGTTAACATGTTAATTATTTTATCTTAAAGCAAAAGGAGATAACAAATGTCAACACTTTCGCTTAAAATCTTGGCAATTTTATTTATGTTTACCGACCATCTTGTATTTGCGATGGGTAGGGCGTTTTTTGAAAATTCAGATTTTATGGCTATATATTATCTTTGCCGCGCGCTTGGTAGACTTGCAATGCCGATTTTTGCTTTTTTGATTGCAAACGGGTTCAGACACACAAAAAATGTTACAAGATACGCGCTTCGTCTTTTGGGATTTGCTATCGTTTCAGAGATTCCTTTTGATATATTCGCAAACGGAAAAATCACCTTTTTAAACTTTTCGGGATTTATTCCCAATCCTTGCTTTGACAATGTGTTTTTTACACTCCTTCTCGGCCTTTTGTTCCTTTGCGCCCGCAAATATTATTTGCAGAAGAAATTTAAATTCTCCTCGCTCATAAGCGCGGTTACCTTGCTTGTGCTTTGTACATTTGCAGGCTTTATCAGCTCCGATTACGGCCCTGTGGGAGTTGCGTGGGTCGCACTTTTCGGAATTGCCGACATTGATGACCGAAAGAAAATGCCGTTTTTGTTTATGGGCGCAACGGTGCTCTCATATTGGCGCATTATTTCAAGATGCGTGCTTGTGGGCACTTTCCGCTTGACATCCATAAATATTGGTACAATTCCGGGTATTTCGTATTTTGTCAGCTCCGCATGGAATGCAATGGCATGGATTCAGCCTTTTGCGCTTGTTTCTTTGGGAATTATACTCATGTATAACGGAAAAAGCGGCGCACCTAAAAATAAAGCTTTTGCAAAAGTGTTGCAATATGCTTTCTATGCGTTCTATCCGATACATATATTGATACTTTATTTTGTTTTTAGATAATGGAATGTACACTTTGTCCGCGAATGTGTGGCGCAGACCGTGCACTTGGTAAAAAGGGATATTGCGGCGCAGACGGCAGACTAAAAGTTGCCCGCGCCGCACTTCACATGTGGGAAGAGCCTCCTATTTCCGGCAAGCAGGGAAGCGGAACTGTGTTTTTTTCACATTGCCCGCTGAGATGCGTTTATTGCCAGAACCGCGAGATTTCAAGTGGCGGTGACGGACTTGAAATTACCGTAGAGCGCCTTTGCGAAATCTTTTTTGAACTTAAAGAAAAAGGGGCGCACAACATAAACCTTGTTTCGCCCACACAGTATACAAACGATATTGTGCGCGCGTTGCAAATCGCAAAGAAAAAAGGTTTGGATTTGCCGATTGTATATAACACAAGCGGCTATGAACGCCTTGAAACTTTAAAAA
>JAZQWE010000274.1:0-3607 GCA_045632225.1 Eubacteriales bacterium
CACTTCAAGCGGACAAATGCGGCGTGCTTTCGATAAATGCAAAGCCGTTTAAGTCGGGCGACACACTTGACAAAATTCTCCGCATGAGTTTTGCAAATGACGAGTACACCCTAATCGCTCCGCTCACCCCGTTTTCAAAAAGTCAAAATGACAACCAAAAAACCGCAATGAGCCTTGCGATAAACTCCGCAATCAACACCGTGTTTAAAGGCTCGGTACGCTCATGGCGCAAGATTGTGCAAGAATATGTGCTTGACAACACAAACTTTCTTATCGAGGTTATGCCCGAGATTGAGTTTGCCATTTGCGCTACAGCGCTGATGGAGCGTTTGCTTGAGAAAAATCTCCCGCTCTCAAAGCCAACCCTTGCCCCCGTAGGCGAAAATATTTTCAAGGCAAAGGGAATTTACAACCCCGCGGTGGCACTTGCCATTGAGGGCGTAAGTGTTGAAAACGATTTTACATTTGACAAAGACGGCACGATTTTTGTGCTCACGGGCCCCAACCGCGGCGGTAAGAGCGTTATCACCTGCGCTGTGGGACTTGCGGCGGCATTTTGCCAGCTCGGATTGCTTGTCCCCGCAAGAGAATTCACATTCAGCCCCGTTAGCGGAATTTTCACCCACTTCCCCACCGAAAGTGGCGACACCGTTGACAAGGGCAGACTTGGCGAGGAATGTGCGCGACTTAACGAAATTTTTGAGGTTTGCGACTCCTCTTCCCTCATTTTGCTTGACGAATCCCTCTCCTCAACGGGCGCATACGAGGCCTCATACATCGCGGCTGAAATCTTGCTTGGCCTTGCCAAGGTTGGTTGCCGCACGATCTTTTCGACACATTTGCACACGCTTGCCGCTCGCACCTGCGAACTCAATGCCGAAAGTAGTGCATTTGGCGGTGCAAAAATTGACACCCTTGTGGCTAAAATCGCCGATGACGGCACACGCTCATTTAAAATTTTGCGCACCAAACCCGACGGCAAATCCTATGCAAAAGATATAGCCGAAAAATACGGACTATCATTTGAAAAAATTTCACAAACAATAGAAAGAGAAAAATAAAATGGAAAAGAAACTTCTTGAAATGCTTGAAAGTGACGGCCGCCTTTGCACCAAGCAGATTGCAATGATGCTTGAAAAAGAAGAAGGCGACATTAAAAAAATCATTGAAGAATATGAGAAAAACGGCGTTATCCTTGGATACAAGGCAATTGTTGACTGGGACAAAACCGACCGCGAATACGCAACCGCGCTCATCGAACTCAAAGTTACACCCCAGTACAATCGCGGCTTTGATGCGATTGCAGAGCGTATTTACAACTACCCCGAAGTGCAGAGCGTGTACCTTATGTCAGGTTCGTACGACCTTTGTGTAATCCTTGAGGGCAAGACAATCCGCGAGGTAGCACTCTTTGTTGCGCAAAGACTTGCACCCCTTGAGGCTGTACAGTCAACCGCAACCCATTTTGTACTTCGCAAGTACAAGGATAAGGGCGTTATCTATGGCCCTGCAAACTTTGATGAAAGAGGCAACTGCAACTGATGGATTATTCTAAATTTTTATCCGATAAGGTGCAAAGCATAAAACCCTCGGGCATTAGAAAGTTCTTTGACATGCTCAGCACCATGAAGGATGTCATTTCTTTGACTGTCGGACAGCCTGACTTCCCCACCCCATACCACATTTCAAATGCGGCTGTTGAGTCAATCACCAAAAACAAAACATACTACACCTCAAACAGCGGTCTTATTGAACTACGCGAGGGTATTTCAGACTTTTTGAAGCGTAAATACAACCTCTCATACGATGCAAACGGCGAAATTATCGTAACCGTTGGCGGTAGCGAGGCTATTGACATGACCCTTCGCGCCGTTTTAAACCCCGGTGACGAGGTTATCGTGCCCGAGCCCTGCTTTGTTTGCTACTCCCCACTCATCGAAATCATGGGTGCAAAGGCGGTTCCGCTTTATACCTCAGTTGAAGACAAATTTAAGGTTACACCCGAAAAACTTTTGCCCCTTATCACCGAAAAAACCAAGGCAATTGTGCTCTCCTACCCCAACAATCCCACCGGCGCAATCATGACCAAAGAGGACCTTGAGGCGATTTGCCCCATCCTTATCGAAAATGATATTTTGGTTCTCTCCGATGAAATTTACAGCGAACTTACCTATGGCAGAGCCCATGTTTCAATCGCGTCGCTCCCGAACATGCGCGAGCGCTCCATCGTTGTTAACGGCTTTTCAAAGGCTTATGCAATGACAGGTTGGCGACTTGGTTATGTCTGCGCACCGCGCGAAATCATGTCGCAAATTCTCAAACTCCACCAGTACGGCATCATGTGCGCATCAACCGCATCACAGTTTGCGGGTGTTGAAGCAATCACAAACGGCGATGACGATGTGAAGTTTATGACCGAACAGTACAACCGCCGCCGTACCTATGCGGTAAAGCGACTCAACGAAATGGGACTTGAATGTTTTGAGCCCGAAGGCGCGTTCTATCTGTTCCCCCGCATTGACAGCTTTGGACTTTCAAGCGAGGAGTTTTGCCAGAAACTTCTTGACGAAAAGCGCGTTGCAATCGTTCCGGGCGATGCATTTGGCCAAGGTAGCGGCGGATTTGCCCGCATTTCATACGCTTATTCAATTGAGCATATCACAGCGGCGCTCGACCGCATTGAAGAATTTGTAAAGGAACTTAAAGGCTAAAATGGAAAAGGAAAAACTTGACCGAATCAATTTTCTTGCGCGCAAATCAAAGGAAACTCCTTTAAGCGATGCGGAAAAAGAAGAACAAGCGGCGCTCCGCGCCGAGTACCTTGCAGAGTTTCGCGCATCTCTTGGCGGTATTATGTCAAATACCGTTATTCAGCGCCCCGACGGCTCTAAAGAACCGCTAAAGAAAAAGAAAACAACAACCCATTAAATACGGGCGCCTTCTTTCTTAAAAGGTTCTCATATTATTTAACATGACCAAAAAACATTTTACAACCCGCGAGCTTTGCTACATTGCATTATTTGCGGCGGTTATTGCAATTTCTGCATGGATAGCGATACCCGCCGCTATTTCGTTTACCTTGCAAACCTTTGCCGTTTTTTGCGCGGTTGGCTTGCTTGGTACAAAATGCGCCGTAGCCGCCACCGTCACATATATACTAATCGGCGCCTTCGGTGTGCCCGTTTTCTCGGGCTTTGTCGGCGGCGTGGGCATTTTTGCAACTGTGAGTGGCGGATTTATCCTTGGCTTTGTACCCGCCGTACTTGTTTGCGGCGCTTGCATAAATCGCCTTGGAAAAAAACTTTTGCCCATTGTTTTTTCAATGCTTTTGGGACTTGCAGTTTGCTACGCTTTCGGCGCGCTATGGTTTTGCATCCTTAACGGTGCCTCTTTTGGGGCGGCGATAAGCGCTTGCGTGCTCCCTTTTTTACCGTTTGACATTATAAAAATCATACTTGCCGCCATTACGGTGAGAAAATTCAAACTATGGAAATAAAATATTTTGACACAGTTAAATCAACAAACGACATTGCAAAAGACCTTGCCATAGGCGGCGCCGCCGAGGGAACAACTATAGTTGCAAATCACCAAAGTGCAGGCCGCGGCC
>JAZQWE010000275.1:0-6562 GCA_045632225.1 Eubacteriales bacterium
AGAAAACTACGGAAAAAAGATTGAAATTAAAGCGCATAATCGCGCCAAAGAATACGCTTTCGACGGTAGCGAACCTTTCTTGTTTGAACTTGGCGTATCCGATAAAAACGGCAGAGTTTACGATAAAAAGCAGGCAAAATTCCGCCAGATAAACCGTTTTACTGAGCACATTGCAGATATTTACAAGCACTTGCCCGCAGACGGCGTGCTTAATATCCTTGACCTTTGTTGCGGAAAAAGTTATTTAAGCTTTGCTGTGTATCATTACCTTACCGTTACCATGAACAGAAAGGTAAACATGGTTGGTATTGACCTTAAAAAAGATGTAATTGATTTCTGCGCTAAAACAGCAGAAAATCTTGGATATGACGGTCTTAAATTCTACGCAATGAACATTGATGACTACAACTATACCACTCCTGTTCACCTTGTAGTATCTCTCCACGCCTGCGACATCGCAACCGATATTGTGCTTACAAAAGCAATTGAACTTGGTGCAAAAGTTATTTTGTCAACCCCATGCTGTCAAAAAGAACTTTTGCAAAATCTTGATACAGATGCTTTTGAGTTTGTTACAAAATACCCCATGCTCAAAAAGAAGCTTTGCGATGCGCTGACCGATGCCATGCGCCTTGAGCGCCTTAGTGCCAGCGGCTATGACGCAACCGCACTCGAACTCACCGACCCTGATGACACTCCTAAAAACATTTTGCTACGCGCGATAAAGAAAAATGACGGAAGCGTTGCGGCAAAAGAAAACTATCAAAAACTTTGCGAAAGTCTTGACGGCGATAAAAAACTATTCATAAAAGGATAAATAAAACCACCCTTGACGGGTGGTTTTATTTTTATTATTTCAAAAATTCGCTCGGAACTACATCGGTAATATACGCCTTCAAGTTTGCAAAACTGAATTTACCCCAGTTTTGAGAGCCGTGCGCATTTGACATTTCTTCTGTGTAGTCTTTAAGCATGTGCATGCGCACCTCATAGCGAACATGTAAATTCTGATTATCTTTTCTTGTTGTATCTGTTTTGTAGTGACAAACGACCGGGTCCACAAACGCATTTTCGATACTTATAGAGCCATCGACATCCTTTACAATATCAAATTTAAGCATCTCGCCAATCATGTTTTTAGCATAGAGCTGTGAGGAACAGAAATTGCCAAGTGAATATGCGACAAGAGTTTTATTACCGCTCTCGCCATCAACCCACTCAACCTTTCCGGGCACATGTGAATGATGTCCCAAAACCGCATCAACACCAAGGTCGGCACAAAGTTTTGCATACTTTGTCTGCTCACTTGTCACAGTAAATTTATTTTCATCGCCCCAATGCATCGAAACAATTACAACATCTGCCTCGTTTTTGGCAAGCGAAACCTGACGGTTTATATCAGCGGTATTGGCATACGGGATAATGTAATCGCTTGATTTTGAAATGTCATTGATATGTCCCGAATTTATCAAAGTCGTGTATGACAAAAATGCAATTTTAACACCTTTAGACTCAACAATTCTCAAATTGTCATAATCGCTTTTGGTATAACCTCCAATAGTGGTTATCGGCAGAGAATTAAAATACTCAACGGTGTTTCTGTATCCTTTTTCTCCCTTATCAAGCATGTGGTTATTAGCAATATTAAACACATCAAAACCGATATTTATGAGTTCCTCAATCATTTCGCTCGGAGCGTTGAAATTAGGGTATCCGGCAATACCGAGCGCCTCACCGCCAACGGGCGACTCGTGGTTTACGAAAGCGAGATCCGCCGCGGAAACTTCATTTGCAATTCCCGCATAAATCTCCGAAAAATCATATTTTGCGCCACTTGCAGCATCTGCTTTAGCGGTATTTATAACAGAATCATGAGGGATATTATCACCGACAGCAATGAAACTTATGCGAGTTTCACTTGGAACAACTTCTTCAGTCTGCTCTGCGGTTATGGGGGTAATCGGAATATCCGCACCGTTTGTAACTCTCTGTGTTTCCATCACTTCGTTTTGTGAGCATGCAGAAAAAGAAAACAGCAAACAAAGACAAATTATAACCGCAAAATTTTTATTTTTCATATTTTTCTCTTTTCACCTGAAATAGTCTTGGCTTTTTTGCCAAGACTATTTTAGCACACTTTTTTTACAATTTCAATAAATTTTATTTTCTCGGCACTATATTTACAAGTTTCGACAGGTAATAGTGTTAGAATCTAAAAAACAAAGGCTGAAAGGAAGAAAAATAAATGATTCGCAAAAATGCACGCGTAATATCAAATGTTAAAGGCGAAGTTTTAGAGGCGGCTATTGTAGGCGAAATAGACCACCACGGCGCATTCATGCTCAGAGATGAACTCGATGATGCCATGATTGCCGCTAATCCCAAATGTGTAGAACTTGATTTGTCAAATGTGGACTTTATGGACAGCTCGGGGCTTGGCGTGATTATGGGGCGAAAAACTACAGCGGACAAACTCGGCGCAACATTTAAACTTATAAATCCAACAACGAGAGTTGCGCGGATTATCGAACTTGCCGGCCTTGGCAAAGTTGTAACAATTGAGTACAAAAGCGCTAAAAAAGGAGAACTTGAAGGAGAAATAGAATGAAAAGCAACTGTATAAATAAATTACAACTCACTTTGCCCGCACTCTCGGTAAACGAGGGTGCGGCGCGCGCAATGATAAGTGCTTTCTGCGCGCAACTAAATCCTACAATTGAAGAAATCGCAGATATAAAATGTGCAGTTTCAGAAGCTGTTACCAATTGTATAGTGCATGCATACAGAGAAAAACAAGGGGACATTTACATAGCGGTTAAAATCTTTGACTCAAGAACCGTTAAAATCGAAATAAAGGACAAGGGATGCGGCATTGAAGATACCGAGCTTGTTAAAACTCCGCTTTACACTACAGATACAAGCGGTGAAAGAAGCGGCATGGGATTTGCAGTAATGGAAAGTTTCATGGACAAGCTCACTTTAAAATCCGTACCCGGAAAGTATACAAAAGTCACGCTTTTGAAAAAACTTTCTCCCCTTGAAATCAACTGAATGGACATAGTACAAAACACTAAATTTTCGGAAAATATCGAACTTATCCGCCGTTCGCAAAACGGTGACAGCGGCGCGACAGAAGAACTTGTTAAAAACAACACAGGACTTGTTCAAAGCATCGCTGTAAAATTCAGCGGACGGGGTGTCGATTTTGAAGATCTTGTTCAAATAGGCAATATTGGAATGCTGAAAGCTATACGAAGTTTTGACCTTGAACGCGGCGTTGTTTTCTCCACCTATGCAGTACCGCTTATTTTCGGAGAAATACGAAGATTTTTGCGCGATGACGGACTGATAAAAATCTGCCGTCCGCAGAAAAAACTCGGAGCTATGTTAATGCGCGCAAAGGAAAACTATATAAGTGAAAACGGAACTTCTCCGAGAATTGAGGAAATTGCAAAGGTATGCGGTGTTTCTGCCGAAGAAGCGGCGGAGGCGCTTTGTGCTGTTTCCCCAACAGTTTCACTCTCCGAGCCACTTTTCGGCGATGAGGAAAATTTCACATTGGAGAATACATTATTTGTTCAAGACGAAAGTGACAAAATGCTTGAAAAGCTATCCCTTGGAGAAGCCCTCTCCAAGCTACCCGAGTTGTGGCAAAAAATTGTTCTGTTTCGCTATTACCGTGATTTGTCACAACAATCCACCGCCGAACTTCTCGGTCTTTCACAAGTTAAAATATCCCGTGAAGAAAAGAAACTAATTGAATTTTTGCGAAAACAAATGAGTTCATAAATAAAAGACCGCTAAAAGCGGTCTTTTATTTTTAATTATTATTGCTATTTTATTCTTTTGGGCGTATAATCCAACTGTATGTTCCGTAAAAAGGAGTGTTAATATGGATTTTAAACGCGGACTAAAAGACGGCATACCGATTTGCCTTGGATATTTCTCTGTATCCATTGCATTTGGTGTCAATGCAATTCAAGGGGGACTGTCTTGGTTTGAAGCGGTGATGATTTCCCTTTTCAATCTTACCTCAGCAGGTCAAAAAGCAGGACTTGACATAATCGTAGCAGGCGGCTCACTAATCGAAATTGCGCTTTCGCAGTTACTTATAAATGCAAGATATTCTCTTATGGGTATCTCACTTTCACAAAAGTTAAATAAAAGGTTCAATTCCCCATTCCGCATAATTTTGGGTTTTGCAATTACTGACGAAATTTTCGCCGTTGCATCAGGTCAAAAAAGTGTAAGCCGCTCATATTTTGCCGGCCTTTCAATCCTACCTATAATCGGTTGGTCGAGCGGCACCCTTGTTGGCGCACTACTTGGAGGCATTTTACCAAGCATCGTGCAAAATGCTTTGGGCGTTGCTCTGTACGGAATGTTCATTGCCGTTTTTGTCCCCGCGGCTAAAGCAGAAAAAAGCGTTTTGGCTGTTGTGGCAATTGCGATTTTCTGTAGTTGCCTTATGAACTATGCACCGTTTTTATCAAACATTTCCGATGGATTTGCAATTATTATCTGCACACTAATCGCCGCCGCACTTGGCGCAATTTTGTTCCCGCGAGAGGAGGTAGAAAGCGATGCCGTTTGATAAATTTCTCCCATACCTCATAGTTATGGCGGGTGTTACATATCTCGTACGCGCAATCCCACTCACTTTATTTCACAAGAAAATCCAAAACAGATTTATCAATTCTTTTTTATACTATACCCCTTATGCGGTGCTTGCCGCAATGACCTTCCCTGCAATTGTATACGCTACAAGTGATGTTGCTACCGCGATAGTAGGACTTATTGCGGCCGTTATTCTTGCATATATCGGTCAAGGGCTTTTAACCGTTGCATGCGGAGCATGCCTTGCTGTATTCATCGCAGAACTGATAATAAAGTTTTTATAAAGTATTTCATGTAAAAAGGACTGTGCCTAACAGCACAGTCCTTTTTATTACTGATTAAGTTTTTTAAGTCTTGCTTCTTCTTTAAGACGAAGTTCGGTATTGAGAATACGCTTACGAAGACGAATGGACTTGGGTGTAACCTCGATAAGTTCATCATCTGCAATATACTCAATCGCCTCTTCAAGGCTGAATATCTTGTGAGGAACAAGTCTGAGTGCTTCATCAGCACCGGAAGAACGAATTGCGGTGAGATGCTTTTTCTTGCACACATTAACTGCAATATCGCCCTGCTTGGGGTTTGAGCCAACAATCATACCCTCATAAACGGGGGTCTGAACGCCGATAAACATCTGTCCGCGATCCTGAGAGTTGAAAAGACCGTACGATGTTGCCTCACCCGCTTCACTTGCTACAAGAGAACCGGTAAAGCGTGTTGTTACTTCACCCTTATAAGGCTGATAAGAATCAAAAATGGTATTGAGAATACCTTCACCGTGAGTATCGGTAAGGAACTCGCTACGGTAACCGAAAAGACATCTTGAAGGAACAAGATATTCAAGTCTTGTTCTTGTGCCTCTAGGCTCCATTGTAATAAGCTCACCCTTGCGTGCGCCGAGTTTTTCCATAACTGCACCGTTATAAATATCGGGACAGTCAATTATTACACGCTCGATAGGTTCGCTCTTTACACCGTCAACTTCACGGAAAAGCACCTTGGGAGTTGAGCAAACAACTTCGTAACCCTCGCGACGCATGGTTTCAATAAGAATCGCAAGATGCATTTCGCCGCGACCCGCAACCTGAAAACTCTCTGTTGTTTCGCCGTCACTTACACGGAGAGAAACATCTTTAAGAAGTTCTTTGTAAAGTCTTTCGCGAAGATGACGGGAGGTAACAAACTTACCCTCTTTACCCGCAAACGGGCTGTTATTTACAGAGAAAGTCATTTCCATCGTGGGCTCACTTACCTTTACAAACTCAAGCGGTTCAACACAAGTTGTAGAAGTAACAGTGTCGCCGATATTGATATTCTCTGCACCGCTAAAGCAAACAATATCGCCAACCTTTGCGTTTTCAACAGGTACACGAACAAGACCGTCAATCTGATAAAGGCTTACAATTTTTGCGCGCTTTGGAGGCTGACCGTTATGGAAGTTGGAAATCATTACTTCCTGATTTTGCTTAACCGAACCGCGCTCGATTCTGCCGATACCGATTCTACCTACATAATCATTATAGTCAATGGATGAAACAAGCATCTGAAGTTCGCCGTTTTCATCACCTTCGGGTGCGGGCATATACTCAAGAATCTTGTCAAAGAGGGGGCGAAGGTCTTTACCTTCAACCGCAGGGTCCATAGTTGCGGTACCCGCTCTGCCTGAGCAGAAAATCATGGGACTGTCAAGCTGTTCGTCATTTGCATTGAGCTCAAAGAAGAGTTCAAGTACTTCGTCCTGAACTTCCTCAAGGCGTGCATCAGGTTTGTCAATCTTATTGATTACAACAATAACACGGTGATTAAGCTGAAGCGCGCGTTCAAGAACAAATCTTGTCTGAGGCATGGGGCCTTCAGCCGCGTCTACAAGCAAAAGCACGCCGTTTACCATTTTAAGAATACGCTCAACCTCGCCGCCAAAGTCAGCGTGGCCGGGAGTGTCTAT
>JAZQWE010000276.1:0-9339 GCA_045632225.1 Eubacteriales bacterium
CCTCGTAGTTGCTGGTACTGACGGCCCTCTTCAGCAGACCCGCGAGCACGTTCTTCTTGCTCGTCAGGTAGGCGTTCCTGCAATCGTTGTATTCATGAACAAGTGCGACATCGTTGATGACGCTGAACTTCTCGACCTCGTAGAAATGGAAATCCGTGATCTCCTTTCTCAGTACGACTTCCCCGGTGACGATATTCCGATCATCCGTGGTTCTGCTCGTGAGGCTCTTACCTCTACCAGCACTGATTCCAATGATGCAGTATATGCACCTATCAAGGAGCTTATGGATGCAGTAGACTCCTACATTCCTACTCCTGACCGTATGGCTGATAAGCCCTTCCTTATGCCTGTCGAAGACGTATTCTCCATCTCCGGCCGTGGTACTGTTGCTACCGGTCGTGTAGAGAGAGGTACTCTCCACATGTCTGAAGAAGTTGAAATCGTTGGTCTTTCCGACGAAAAGAAGAAGACCGTTATCACCGGTATCGAAATGTTCCACAAGCTCATGGACGAAGCTCAGGCTGGTGACAACATCGGTGCTCTTCTCCGTGGTGTTCAGAAGAACGAGATCGAACGCGGTCAGGTTCTCTGCAAGCCCGGCACCATCAACCCCCACACTCAGTTCGTAGGTCAGGTTTACGTACTTACTGAAAAAGAGGGTGGCCGTCAAAAGCCTTTCTTCACTGGCTACCGTCCTCAGTTCTACTTCAGAACTACTGACGTTACCGGTTCCATCAAGCTTCCCGAAGGCACCGACATGTGCCGTCCTGGCGATAACGTAAACATGGATGTTGAACTTATCACTCCTATCGCTATCGAAGAAGGTCTCCGTTTCGCTATCCGTGAGGGTGGTAGAACCGTAGGTTCGGGCGTTGTTACCGAAATCAAGGGCTAATTTTAACCCGTTTATTCGATTGGAGAGAGCTTCGGCTCTCTCCATTTGAATATTATAACTATATATCTTTGGGGAATGGTGAAATTCCATACCGGCGGTTACAGTCCGCTAACATCAAATGATGCCGATTGGGTGCAATTCCCAAACCGACAGTAAAGTCTGGATGAGAAAAGATAAATATGCTATTTTTAGCTTTGATCCCCACACATGGGGATTTTTTATTTTTTCTCCAATTTGGAGGATAAAATGACGAAACGAAATAATAAAATACACGATTTAATACTTATATCATTATTCACGGCTGTTGCATATATATGCGGCATATTGCCGTCGATAAAAGTTAACTTTTTATCTTTGGATATAAAAGATGCGTTTATTACCATTGGTTCTTTGTATATTGGACCTTTGGCCGGTGTGCTGATTTCCGCAGTCGTATCGGTGCTTGAAACAGTGTCGGGGAGTACAACCGGATTTTACGGTATGATTATGAATTTTTTTGGATCTGCGGCTTTTGTAGCTGTGGCTTCGCTTATATACAGAAACAAGAAAAGCCTTATAAATGCGGTAATTGCTTTGGTTTTTGCGACACTCAGCATGACAGTTGTAATGATTTGCGCAAATATGATTTTCACTCCTTTTTATATGGGCGTTACAACCGAGGTTGTAAAGAACTTGATTGTTCCGCTTTTCTTGCCGTTTAATATTGTTAAGGGTGTGTTAAACTCTGCATTAGTTATGCTTTTTTACAAACCAATTTCAGTTGCCTTGAAACATGCAAAGCTTGCAGGTGACAGAGTTAGTGGAGCAAAGATGAATAAAAATACAATCTTTGTTGCCATTGGTGCCGCGATTGTAATAGCGATTTGTCTCGCTTTCATATTCTTCAGCCTTGACGGAATTGTAGTTGCAAAGTCTTGATTTTTTTGATTTTTAATGGAGTGAGAGATGTTTGATTCATTAACTTCTGCAATCACAGAATTTTTATATGAGGTTCTTGGACCTGAACTCTGCACATTTATAGTTTCAATGATTCCGATTATTGAACTGCGTGGAGCGATTCCGATAGGGCAGGGAATGGGACTTGGTTTTTGGCCATGCTATATAATTAGTGTAATTGGTAATATGTTGCCCGTTCCGATAATCTTGCTATTTGTCAGGGTTGTGCTTGCTTGGATGAAGCGAGTTAAGTTTTTAGATAAAATTGCAATCTGGGTAGAGAAAAAAGCCGACAAGCATTCTGCAAAGGTAACAAAATATGCAACTTGGGGACTTTTTCTCTTTGTTGCTATTCCACTTCCCGGTACCGGTGCATGGACGGGTGCATTGATTGCGGCTTTACTTAATATGCGTATGAAAAAGGCACTCCCATTTATTTTGGCAGGTGTACTTACAGCGGGTCTTTTGATGAGCCTTTTAACATTCGGAATGATTAGTATTTTATTTTGATTTGTAACGGTATGAATAACTTTTATGCTGATTTTAATAGCAAGAAAAAGAGGGGGACACTCTCTCTTTTTCTTGCTACTTTCTTTTTGATTGCCATAAGATTTTTATATTTTGGATTTAAGTATTTCCCGCAGCTTGATGACTATATTCAGCACCATAATTATGCTTTACTCGGCGATTTTTCGTATGTAATCAATAAGCTCGGCCTGCTTGCGGCCCGACCGATTGCGGGAATTTTGGATATTACTCTTTGGACATGGCTTTGGCCATGCGCTATTGTTGGGGTAATGTTACTTTGCGGACTTTTTGCATTTGCGGCTGTTGAATTTTACAAAATTTTTGAAAAACTTTTTGGAACATCAAAGTTTTTCATTGTATTTTTAACATTGTTTCCGCTTGGAATCGAAGGCACATATTGGATGAGTGCTTCCACCCGAATAATTCCGGGATTGCTTTTTGCCGCACTTTCTGCATCGTATTTTTTGAAATTTATGGAACAAGGGAGCAGAAGTGAAATTGTTTTTGCAATGCTCTTTCAATTCTTAGCCTTCTGCTTTTATGAGCAATGCGCAACTTTGTCATGCGCATTGAATTTGATACTTGCGCTAATTTATCTTAAAAACAGCAATGGTAGATGGATTTTTTCAGCATCGTTTGTTTTTGTCGGAATACTGTATTTTTTATTTACAGGTATTCAATCTGACAGCGCTCTTTACGGTTCAAGAACCAATCTGGGGCGACCCATAAATGCTGACTATTTTACCTCCTTTTTACCACAACTCTCCTCTCAAATTAAAACTGCATTTTTTGACGGCGCTTTTTATACTTTCTTTTACGGATTTATCCGAGGAACAATGCGTATTATCAGCGACGGTGCTTGGATATATGTTGCGTTACTTGTAGTAACAACAATATTTTTTGGAACAATTGTTGTTTCGAAAAATAAATTTAAAGAACAAAGAAAGTTTTTATTACCCCTTGCAATTTCCGTTATTTTGACGGTTGCTCCTCTAGCACCGTTTTTTATTGTTGCAAATCCCTGGTTTTCATTGCGAGGCACAGTGCCAAGTTTTGTTGGAATTGCACTTGCGGTTGATGTTTTGATAAGGCTTGTTACAAATTCTAAAGCACACAGAATAGCAGTTTTTTCTTCTATAACCGCCTTTGTGTTTTGTATCTGCTCGGTTTCAGAAATTGCAGACTATCGCGATACTACCAATGCTGATAATAAGGTAGTTAGTGCCGTTTCTAAAATTGCGCCTGAAATTCGCAAAGAAACTACTGAAAATTGCAGTGTCGCGGTTTTTAATCTTGATGAAAGATATGTCACAGAACAAAACTTTTATTACCATGAGCACATCCACGGTGTTACAGAGTCGGATTGGGCGCTCACCGGTGCAGTAAGATGTTATAATGGTGATGTTTATGAGGGCATAACCTATGTTCCTATTTCACTTAAAGATGATCCAATCTATAAAAAATGGGAATATGGCGCGAAATCGATTGGTATAATGCAAGCTGTGTATGTATATGACCGTGATTCGAATGAAGTAAACCGGCTTGAGGTTCGTACAGTTGATAATACATTCGAACTGTATTATGTAAACGGTGAAAAATACGGCACAGTTGTCGAAAATGATGGCATTGGAATTTTTATTGAAGAATAATTGATAAAACTATTGCATAAGTCAAAATATTGTGGTAGAATGTCATTGTTAAAACAGAATATTTCTTATCAAGAGTGGCGGAGGGACTGGCCCTATGAAGCCCGGCAACCTACAGTTGTAAGGTGCTAAATCCTGAGAGATGAGATTTTCGCCCTCGGGATAACGAGGGCGTTTTTTATGCCACAATAGGAGAATTTTATGAAAAAATATCTTTTTACTTCCGAATCTGTTACAGAGGGACATCCCGATAAAATCTGTGACAAAATTTCCGATGCGGTACTTGATGCAATACTTGCTCAGGACCCAAGTTCCCGCGTAGCATGCGAAACTTTTGCAACTACCGGTATTATCATGATTATGGGCGAAGTTACCACCAATGCAACTGTCGATGTTGCTGAAATCGCGCGCGAAACTGTTCGCGAAATCGGCTATGACAATGCAGAGTACGGCTTCGACTGCAACACTTGCGCTGTTGTAAGTTCACTTCACAAGCAGTCTGCGGATATCGCTCTCGGCGTAGATAAGTGCGCAGAGGCAAAGGCGGGCGAGCAGAGCGACGGCCTTGATACCGGCGCGGGCGACCAGGGCCTTATGTTTGGTTATGCTTGTACCGAAACCAAGGAACTCATGCCTCTTCCGATTTCTCTTTCTCACAAACTTGCACTTCGTCTTACCGAAGTTAGAAAGAATGGCACCCTTGCATACCTTCGCGCAGATGGTAAGACTCAGGTTACTGTAGAATATGTGGATGATAAGCCCGCAAGAGTTGATGCAGTAGTTGTTTCTTCTCAGCACAGCGCTGATGTTAGCCTTGAGCAGATTCGCGCTGACATCATCAAGCATGTTATTAACCCCATTATTCCCGCTGATATGATTGATGCTGATACAAAGATTTTTGTTAACCCCACCGGCCGTTTTGTAATCGGTGGTCCCATGGGTGACACCGGTCTTACCGGCAGAAAGATTATCGTTGATACTTATGGCGGTTACTCCCGTCACGGCGGCGGCGCTTTCAGCGGTAAGGACCCGACCAAGGTTGACCGCAGTGCTTCCTATGCGGCAAGATATGTAGCAAAGAATGTTGTTGCGGCAGGTCTTGCAACCAAGTGTGAAGTTCAGCTTGCGTATGCAATCGGCGTTGCAACTCCCGTTTCTGTAATGGTTGATACATTCGGCACAGGTATTGTTTCCGACGATGTGATTTCCAAGGCTGTTTGCGAAAATATTGACCTTCGTCCGGCGGCAATTATCAAGAAGTTTGATCTTCGCCGTCCTATCTACAAGCAGGTTGCGGCTTACGGTCATATGGGTAGAGAAGACCTTGATATTCCGTGGGAAAAGACCGACCTTGCTGAGATTCTTAAGAACGCAGTAAAATAAAAATAAATTTACCCCTGTTGCAATACCAACATATATTGTAACAGGGGTGATTTTCGTGTATAATGATATTATACTAATATTTTTATGTGTTTTTGCAGTTTACGGTGCTTATGCGGCTGTCAGGGAAATTGGTATGCTGTTTTGCCGCAAAAAAAGAGTCGCGGCCGCTATCAGAATAAAGACTGACGCTTCGGAAGATGACAGAAATGAAATGATTATGACAGCGGAGAACTATATTTCTTCTCACAGTTTTTTGGAGCGCGCGCCAATTATTATTTCAGATAAGGAAACTGCAAAATATTTAAAGCGTTACGGATACGAGATTTATGTAAAATATACGGAGGAAAAATGACCGAGCCGAGGAATGTTATAACGGGTACTGTAGAGGCTGTGGTGTACAGAAATGACAGCAATGGCTATACAATACTGGAGGTATATTCAAATGAGCGCAAAGAAGTTGTTACCGTTGTTGGTACAATGCCATTTGTGGGCGAAGGTGAGGCTGTAAAGGTTAGCGGTGAATGGGTGTTTCACAGCGAGTACGGCAAACAGTTTCGCGCCGACAGTTTTGAAAAGACACTTCCCACTGACACGAATGCTATTTTAAAATATCTTTCTTCCGGCATAGTTAAAGGCGTGGGACCTAAAACAGCGGCAAAAATAGTTGAGAGATACGGCGCTGATACGCTTGATGTAATGGCAGAGCATCCGGAGTGGCTTGCTGATTTCAAAGGTATTACGGCGCGCAAGGCACTTGAAATAAGCGAACAAATTAAAAAGCAAACCACATTCTATAAACTTTTTGATTTTTGCCGTGACCGTTTCCCAATGACGGTTGCTTTGCGTATTCATAATGCATACGGCGACGATGCAATTAAAGTTTTAAAGCAAAATCCGTACAAACTTTGCGGCGAGATAGACGGTTATACTTTTGCCGCGGCAGATGCAATTGCAATTGAAAACGGTTATGATCAAGAGGGAAGAGAACGCGTTTTCGGTGCAACAATTCAAGTGTTAAAGCAAGCGTGCCACAATGGCGGCCATGCGGGACTTCCGGTAAAAACAGTTATTAAAGAAGTTTCCGAACTCATTAGTGTTGATGCGCATACGGTTGCTGAATTTGAAAAAGAGTTTGCTCTTTGCGGCGAACTTGGTTACCTTCAGCGAGAAGAAGGCGCCTTGCTTTACATTAGTGAATTTCTTTCTGTTGAAAAAAATATTGTCAGACATTTGAGTTATATCGATTCAGGATGTGTTCGCTACGATTTCACGGATATGGAGCCTCTTGTGCGCCGCGTTGAAATTGAAAACGGTATTCAATTTGCAAAAGAACAGAGAAATGCGATTTTTACGGCCGCTGAAAGCGGTGTTACCGTTGTGACCGGTGGCCCGGGAACGGGAAAAACAACTATTATCAAGGCTTTGATACGAATTTATGAGAGCATGGGATGTGATGTTGCACTTGCCGCTCCTACAGGAAGAGCCGCAAAGCGAATGTCAGAGGCAACTGCGCATGAGGCGAAAACAATACATCGCTTGCTTGAGGTTGAGTATTGTGATGATGAAGGCGGTACATCTGTTTTTGGCCGAAACGAGCGTAATCTTTTAGAGGAAGACATAATTATTGTTGACGAAGCATCAATGATAGATATGTTCTTGATGCGTTCGTTGCTTTGCGCTGTGCGTCCGGGTGCAAGATTTGTGTTGATTGGCGACTGTGACCAGCTTCCAAGCGTTGGGGCGGGAAATGTTTTGCAAGATATTATCGACAGCGGTACTTTTAATACTGTGCGCCTTACAGAGGTGTTTCGCCAGGGAAAGGAAAGTTTGATAGTTACCAATGCGCACATGATAAACCGTGGTGAAAAGCCCATACTTGACAAAAGGGATATGGATTTCTTTTTCATGCACAGAGAGTCTATCGAAAGTATTTTACATACGGTTGTTGATTTGTGCGTGAGCAGATTGCCTAAAAAATACGGTGTCAGCGCTTTTGATAAAATTCAGATAATCACACCGACTAAAAAAGGCGGTGCCGGTACAGAGTCGCTCAATCGCATTTTGCAAAGTCAGCTTAATCCCCCGAGTGTTTCAAAACTTGAGAAAAAATACGGTGAAGTTGTCTTTCGAGAAGGTGACAAGGTTATGCAAATCAGAAACAACTATGACCTTGTTTGGATTGAAAGCGGAAAAGAGCGATTTGGAATTTACAACGGCGATATTGGTGTTGTAAAGAAGATCGTTGAAAATAAAAGCCACATGGTAATTGATTTTGAGGGGCGAGAGGTACAGTATTCGTTTGAATTTTTAGCGGACCTTGAGCATGCCTATGCCATTACCGTGCATAAAAGTCAGGGTAGTGAATATCCTTTTGTACTTATTCCTATTGCCGATTTTGCTCCCATGCTTATGACAAGAAATCTTTTATACACTGCAGTCACACGCGCGAAAGGTATGGCGGTTTTAGTTGGAAAAGAATCATCACTTTTACAAATGGTGGATAAAAAGCAGGAGAATATAAGATATACCGGTTTAAAAACTTTATTGGTGAATGCAAATGGCAAACATAATTGATAGACTTTTGGATTACGCATTCGTCCCAAAATGTGGCGGATGCCGTGCCCGAATGGATAAAGCGGAAGGCGGTTTGTGCAAAAGATGTAAAACCGTGTATCAGGATGAGCGCGCCGAATACTGCGATTTTTGCGGTATGGAGGTTTCTATTTGCACTTGTTTGCCCAATAATTTGCTTATAAATGCATGTTACGATTATAGGAAACTTGTGTTTTATAAAACTGGTGACGAAGAATCCATCATGCGAAATATTATATACGGAGTAAAAAGACGGTACAATTTATCGCTTATTAAATTTTTCGCGAAAGAGTTATTCGATATTGATAAAGATTTGCCGATTGGAGAGACGATTGTTACATACGCACCGAGAACAAAGAAGTCGCTCAAGGAGTATGGCTATGACCAGGCTAAACTTCTTGCAAAATATTATGCAAAGTATAGCTCAAATGAGATGGCAACTCTTTTGAAAAGGAAGCGTCATTTTAAGCAAAAAGAGCAAAAACTTTTAAACTTTCGTCAGCGCGCAAAAAATGTAAAAGGCGCTTTTTGTATTTGTAATGCAGAGAAAATAGAAGGCAGAACAGTTATTTTAATTGATGATGTGGTAACAAGCGGAGCAACACTTGGCGAGTGTGTTGATATTCTTTATTCTGCCGGCGCAAAAAAAGTAATTTGCCGCAGTATTGCATATACTTATAGAAAGAATAAGCAGAAAAATGATTGATTTTGCGTTTTATTTGTGATACAATAAATCTGTATGGTTATAATGCACCGAAAGGAATGTACATTGTAGATGAGTCGAGATATTGGAATTGACCTTGGTACTGCTACGGTGCTTGTGTATGTAAAAGGAAAAGGGATTGTTCTTGAAGAGCCTTCCGTTGTTGCAATAGATAAACTTACCGAAAAGGTTATTTGTGTTGGCCGAGATGCACAGCAGATGCTTGGCAGAGCGCCGAGTAACATTGAGGTGGTAAGGCCACTTCGTGACGGTGTAATCAGCCGATATGAGGTAACATTGCAGATGTTAAGGCATTTTCTTAACAAGGCTTCGGGCGGTTCGCTTTTTAGACCGAGAATAATGGTTTGCGTACCAAGCGGTATTACAGAGGTTGAAGAGCGCGCGGTTATTGATGCCGCAAATCAGGCAGGCGCGCGAAAAACATATTTGATTGAAGAGCCGGTTGCGGCGGCACTTGGAGCGGATATTGATATATCCATGCCAAACGGCAACCTAATTGTTGACATTGGCGGCGGTACAACTGATATTGCTCTTATTTCTCTTGATAACACAGTAGTAACAGAGTCTGTTAAAGTTGGCGGTGACAAGTTTGACGAGGCAATTATCAGATACATAAGAAGAAAATACGGAGTGCT
>JAZQWE010000277.1:0-8289 GCA_045632225.1 Eubacteriales bacterium
CGTGTTCTCTGCATTTGTCATATGAAAGAAAGGCGTCTTTTTTAATCATGTCCGTTGCCGAGTCAGTGCTAACGGCAAAAAGAGCAATGCGCTCTTTTTTGTACGCGCGCATGTATTCAATAAGTTGATATGTTGCCTCGCGGTAATCCATGAAAACATAGCTTGCATGGCGAAAGGCATCACGGGAAGCACCGCCGATAACAATTGGCTCAATACCCATGTTTGAAAGAATGCCGGTGGCTTTTTCAATCCACGCGCGTGATGTTGAAAGAACGCCTGCGCACACGGGTTTTTCATCTTTAAATTCTATCACGGCATCGTTTATTCCCATAACGGAAACGCTGTCGCCCTTGCGTTTGGCCTCGGAATAAATACCTTTAAGATAAAGGGCGCACCAGTGTGTTTTTTCAGCACCTGCTTGGCATATAATGTTTATTTTCATGAAATTTTCCTCCCTATAAAAGAGAAAGTGCAACTTTGGCTTAAAATTATATCACCTAAATTAAAATTTGTCAAGACCAAAATACAAAACTCGGGATATTTTTATTGATATTGAGTAAACTTGCGGATGGTGATAGAATTATGTTGTATAAAGCAAAAACAAATTTCAAGGAGATTTTGAAAATGGCTAAGAAGACTACAGCGCAGTTCCAAGATTTGGTCATCCCGACCTACCAGCCCGGCGCGTACGAATCCCTTCCTATGTTCTTTGAAAAGAAGCCTTATCAGGGCGCAAGCGGACATCTTTATCCGATTCCGTTCACCACAAAGATCAGCGATATGAAGAAGGATGTTACTTACAACGCGGCTATTCTCGAAAATGAGTATATCAAGCTTGAAGTTCTTCCCGAAATCGGCGGTAAGATTCAGAGAGCACTTGACAAAACAAACAACTATGACTTCGTTTATCATAACGAAGTAATCAAGCCCGCGATGGTTGGTATCGCAGGTCCTTGGGTTTCCGGCGGTATTGAGTTTAACTGGCCTCAGCACCACCGTCCCACTACATATATGCCCGTTGAGGCTACAATCACCGAGCGTGAGAACGGTGAAAAGACCGTTTGGGTTGGTGAAGTTGATCCCCTCCTTCGTATGAAGGGTATGGCGGGTATCACCATCGTTCCCGGCAAGTCCTACTTCAAGGCAGAGGTTCAGGTTTACAACCGTACTCCTTATCCCCAGCCTTTCATGTGGTGGGCAAACCTTGCTGTAGAAATCGACGAAAACTATCGTGTTGTATTCCCGCCGGATGTTGAGTGGGTAAATGACCACGACAGACGCGCTATTCTCGAATGGCCTATCGCAAAGGGTGTATACCACACCGCTCGTCCTTTCGACTTTGGCAAGGGCACCGACATTCATGTTCTCGGCAATGTTCGCGTTCCTTCTTCCTACCTTGTATCCAAGGGACAGAGTGATGCTGACTACATTTCCGGTTATGACCAGGCTAAAGAATGCGGTATCGTAACCGTTGCTAACCACCACATCTCCCCCGGTAAGAAGCTTTGGCACTGGGGTAACCATCCTTTCGGTGACAAGTGGTGTGCAAACCTTACCGACAACGGCTCCAAGTATGTTGAACTTATGACCGGTGTTTACACCGATAACCAGCCTGACTTTACTTGGATTATGCCTTACGAAACCAAGACATTTGAACAGTATTGGTATCCCGTAAAGAACATCGGCGAAGCAAAGAATGCTACTATTGATGCGGCAATCAATGTTGAAAAGCGTGACGGCAAACTCTATGTTGGCGTATACGCTACCGGTGAATATAAGAACGCAAAGCTTGTTATCAAGCACGGCGACAAGACCATCAAGGAAACTATCGATGTAATTTCTCCCGAAGTTACATTCGGCAAACTCTTTGACATCAAGGGTCTTGATATGAAGAAGGTTTCTGTTGACTTTACTGATGCAGACGGTGTTAAACTTGTTGACTACCGTCACTATGAGCGCGGCCACAAGAAACCCATCGAGCCCAGAAAGCCCGCACTTCCTCCTAAGGAAATTAAGACGGTTGAAGAGCTCTTCATTAACGGTCGTCACCTTGAACAGTATAAGCACTTTGCTTATGAGCCCGCTGATTACTTCCTTGAAGCACTTGAGCGCGATCCCGGTGAAAGCCGTTGCAATACCGCAATGGGTAACATCCGCCTTAAGGAAGGTCGCTTTGAAGAAGCAATTGAGTACTATGATAAGGCAATCGCCCGTCTTACCCAGCGTAACGACAATCCCTATGATGTAGAAGCACTCTACCACAAGGGTATTGCTCTCCGTTACCTCGGCAGACTTGACGAAGCTTATAACTACCTCTACAGAAGCGTTTGGAGCTATGACTACATCGCGGCAGGTTACTATGCACTCGCAGGTATCGACTGCATCCGTGGCGACTTTGCTCAGGCGCTCAAGCATCTTGATCTCTGCCTTGATGCAGGTTCCAAGAACCTTGAAGCACTCAAACTTAAGGCTGAAATCACAGGCGATCAGAAGATTTTCGACCTTATTAAGGAAATTGACCCCTTGTTCGATGTACTTCCCGACAAGCACGAGTACTACATTGACCGTGCAATTGAGTACATGAACGCAGGTATGAATGATAAGGCTGTTGCAATCCTTAAGAAGGCAAGCAACAAGGCTCCTTTGGTTAACTACTACCTCGGTTACCTCACCGGTGACAAGAAGTACTATGACAAGGCTGACAAGTGTGATTGGTCTTGCGCATTCCCCGCGCGTCTTGAGGACATAGCAGTTCTTAAGGCTGCTAACACCGGCATGGCTAAGTACTACCTCGGTAACCTTTACTATGACAGACGCCGTTATGAAGATGCAATCGCTCTTTGGGAAGCGGCAGACAAAGAAGTTGGCGGTCTTGCACCTGCATGCCGTAACCTCGGTCTTGCTTACTTCGATAAGCGCGGCGACTTTACTGCGGCTGAAATGATGCTCTTCAAGGCCATCGAACTTGACAATGGCAAGAACGACCGTATCTTCTTTGAGCTTTCTCAGCTTTACAAGAACGGCGGCAAGAGCGTAGAAGACAGACTTGCTCTCCACGAAAAGTATGCAAAGATCAGCGCAGTACGCGATGACTGCACACTTGACCACTCCATTCTCCTTACCGAGCTTGGCAGATATGATGAGGCAAAGGCACTTCTCGACAACCACTGGTTCCACACCTACGAAGGCGGCGAAGGTAACCTCACCCGCCACCATGCATGGCTCATGACCTTGGTTGGTAAGAAGCTTGCAGACGAAGGCGACTATAAGGGCGCAATTGAAGCATACAAGAACGGCTATGTATTCCCGCTTTGCTACGGCGAAGAAAAGAACTACTTCGCACAGGAAAGCCACCTCAACTACGGTCTTGCAATGGCGTACAAGGCGGCAGGCAATAAGCGTGATTACGAAAAGACGATCAAGGCGGCTTGCAATGATACTGCGGCTCCTTCTGAAATCAGCTACTTCCGCGTAAAGGCTCTTTACGAAATCGGTGAAATCACCGCGGCAAGAAACCTTGCAGAAGAGATGATTGCAAAGGGTGAGCAGACCATCCGCGATAAGGATGTAAGCGCTTACTATGGCGTAGGTTCTCCTTGTCCTTGTCCTTTCGAGTACGACTTCCCCAAGATTAACACCGTTAAGGGTCTTGTACTTAAAGCATTTGGCAATCTCGCACTCGGTAGAGTAATCGAGGCAAAGACCGATATTGAAGAGGCAAGAAAACTCGATGTTACCAACTTTGCTGTTGCAATGTTTGATATTTTCTGCAAATAATCATAACTGATATAAATAAAACCCGAACTTGTTCGGGTTTTATTTGTATATTGAAAAATTGTACGAAAAATAAACACAAAAAAATTAAAATTGTTAGTGACAAATTGTACAATATGTAGTATAATCATCTTGTAATTCCTATTTTATGGAGGGTAATATGAAAAAGTATTTAAACATTTTTGTTGCAATTGTTCTTTCTGCAATGATGGCAGTTGCAGTTTGCGCGGCTGATGTCTATGTAAATGACGGCGGTGCAGGCGACGGTTCAAGTGCAGATGCACCTCTTGCAAGCATGACAGATGCTATCAACCTCATCGCCGCTGAAGGCGGTACTGTACATATTGTTGACACTTATACTTGTGCCGATGAATATGTTGAGCCCGAGCACGCAGGCGATATCGTTATCACCGGCGGTAAGTATGTTTTCACAAACGGCAAGTACAACCGTTGGTATCTCAGCGGTGTAGGCTCCACCACATTTGAAAACATCACTTTTGAGTACGGCGCAGGTTCCACCTCTCTTTTTGTAGCTCGTTTTAACACTCTCGTTATGGGTGAAGGCATTACAATGCCCGAAACCAGCGGTTATGTTATCGGCGGCTATCAGAAGACCGATGATTACAAGACTCTTGATGAGATGATTACAGCTCTTGATCTTCCTACTGATAGGGATTCGGACATTACCGTTAAGAGCGGTTCTTATCACCTTGTATCCGGTTTCTGCCGTGGCGATGACGGTTCCAGAACATCTACCAACCACTTCAGCGGTATTTCCAACATTACTGTAAGCGGCGGTACCATGAAGACTGTATACGGCGGTAACATCAACACCAATGCAACCTCCGGCAGCACCAACATTACCATTACCGGTGGTGACATTATCGCAGGTGTTCGCACCGCGGGTGAAGCACAGGTTAAAGCTCAGGTTGTTGGCGATGCAACCGTAACCATCAGCGGCGGCAATATTGCAAATGTTGTTGTTAACAATGTACTTGGCAAGGCTGATGTAATGACATCCGGCGGTATCATCACAAGCGCTGAAAAGTCACTTGATGAAGCACTTACCGATCTTGTTACCGACGGCACCGTAACTCTCACCGCTCTTGAAGGTGCGAGAGTTTCTCAGATGCTTGCTGATAAGTTTGATGTGTTTGTGGGCGAAATTTTCGTTCCCCAGATTCCTACAATTGACATTCCTGCAGAAACTACCGAAGTAGTAGAAACTACCGCGGTAGTAGAAACAACTGCTACTGACGCAACCGCTACCGAAGGCGGCTTTAATCCTGCTATTATCGCAGTAATCGCTGCTGTAGTTGTTGTGGCTGCTGTAGTTGTTGTTATTGTAGCAAAGAAAAAGAAATAAATAATTTAAAAAACCAAGTTCATTTGAACTTGGTTTTTTGTTTGTAATTTTCGCTGTTTGTAAAATTTGATTTACAATTTTAGTTTTACGCAAAGATTGGGTGCCGATTTTTCTTGAAAAAGAGGGTATAGTTGTTGTATAATATTGGCATAACCTATTTTAGGAGGATGCTATGAAAAAACTTTTAATTGCATTTTTTGCGGTAACTTTTTGCTTGATGTTTGCTTTTGCAACAAATGCGGCAGATGTTTATGTAAATGACGGCGGCACAGGCGATGGCTCAAGCGCTCAAACTCCCATCGGTAGCCTTTATGATGCTTTTTTGGCAATTGCTAATGATGGCGGCACGGTGCATATCGTTGATACATATACAAGCACAGATGCTTTTTACGAGCCGGAACATAGCGCACCGATTAAGGTTACCGGTGGCGAATTTGTTTTTCAATGTGAGAAGAACCGCTGGTATTTAAACGGCGAAACGGTTTTCGAAAATATTAAGATTACCGAAACCAATGTTAAAAACGGTGCAGTAATTGTTGGACAGTTTCATCCTGTAGTCATTGGAGAAAATGTTATCACTCCGGAAAAGACATATCTTCTCGGTGGCCATCAGATTGACGGCATGAAGACGGATACAGAGGCGGCTCTTATGGCTGAAGGCAAGAGAGTTGATATGGATTCGTATATAACCGTTAAGAGCGGTACATTCCATGTTGTGGCAGGATTTAGCCGCGGTGCATCCGATGCTTTCTATACCGGAACATCGCATACAAATATTGAGGGCGGCAAAATCAATCTTCTTATGGGCGGCTCTTGCAACGGTAGTACCGCTAATAATGCCGAAATCAATGTTTCAGGCGGCGAAATTTCTACACTTTATACATCCAGCAATCAAACATACAGATTGAATGGTGATTGCACGGTGAATATAAGCGGCGGTACTGTTAACAGCCTTGCGCTTACTAATATAATGGGCAAGGGAACGGTAAATGTTAGTGGCGGTGTAATTATTTCGGCAACAAAGAGTGTTGCTGATGAACAGTATTTAGTTGATGGCAATGTGACACTCAATATCATTGACGGTGCTGAAGTGCATGTTATGGTGACAAACGCTTTTGATGAGGTTAACGGTGAGGTATCTGTCCCAAAACCTCCCGTAATTACGCAAGAGATTGTTACAACCGATTCCCCCGAAATTACCGAACCCCAAGCGGTTGAATTAGAAGAGCCTGCAATTGATGGCGGCGTTAACCCTACTATTATCGCAATAATCGTTGCTGTGGTAGCGGTTGCTGTAGTTGTAGTAATTGTAGCAAAGAAAAAGAAATAAATTAAAAGGCTCACTTGTGTGAGCCTTTTTTTACTGTTTAAATGTATTATAAACTTCAAAGGGGTCATAGTCGCCGATGTGTGTGCGCTTGCAACCGAGAAAACGCTCATCCTTATCAATATAGTATTCAACGGTATCTGTTTTGATAAAGCGTGATGGGTCGGCATAGAAAACAACGGTAACGGTAGTTTTACTGTCTGTAGTTTTGTCGCCTATGATTGAAAACTCAGCATAACTTTCGGTGTGATGCACTTGAGTTTCTACATATAATCTATTGTCGATTATAACCGATTTTATTTCATTTTCATCGGCTTTAATTCCGAATTTGTCAAATAAAAGTTTTTCGAAAGTTGAAAAAAGAATTTTGTTGTCCTCTCCGTAGCGTCTAATTATATAGTCGGCCAAATCGTTCTGTGTTCCGGCAAGATTTTTGCCGAAAATGGGAACAGACCAACTGTGCGTGGCATTGATATAATCGCATACGGCGTATGCGCCACTTGATGGGGAAGTTATTCCCGTTTCTCTGGGGTCAATTCCCACAAACTCAAGTTCGCAAACCGCGTTATCATGAATAAGCGCTGTGTAATTTCCCGCAGGGAGAGTGTCAAGCGCGGATTCTGCTACGGTAAAAGAAAATTCAAGAGTTGTTTCGTCATATTTTTCCATGTCGCGTGTAATTTGCCATGACGAAAGTTTTACTGTTTCAAATTCTTTGAAATTTGATTGACCGAGGATAATCATTCTTAAAATATCATGGCAACCGCTTGAAAAATAGTGACAGCCTTGCAGAGAAGTGTTAAATTCATACCATTTGTTAAGGGTTGTGATAGTTACACTTGTTTTTGTCAAAGTGATTTCTTCGGCGCCCTCGTTTACATTATCGGTAACGGCGGTTTGTGCGTGCGGAGTTTGTATATCGTCATTGCTTTTTAAAAGCGTATTTCCAATATATATTGCGGCAACAATGGCGATTGCGATTATCGCAATTTTAAATTTTTTCTTTTTGTTCATGTTGTACCTCTTTTTTAACATAAATAGAGTGTATCACATTTTTTTAAATATTTCAATCCATAAATGTTGAAATGGTACAGCACTTGTGGCATAATTATGGTGAGGTGAGAAAAATGGTAAAAGAACTTGTGCATGATACAATTTTTCTTTCGGGCAAGTCTGCTATGGCAACAAAGGATGATATAAATGTTGCAAATGATTTGCTTGATACATTAAAGGCGCATAGGGAAGAGTGTGTCGGTATGGCGGCAAACATGATTGGCGTTCGCAAATGCATTATTGCATTTGTGCTTGATGACGGTGCATATATGACAATGTTCAATCCTGAAATTGTTAAAAAATCAGGGTCGTACGAAACAGAGGAGGGCTGTCTTTCTCTTCTTGGTGGTCCGCGAAAAACAACAAGATACAAAAGTATAAAGGTGCAGTATCAAACCGCTGAAATGCAAGTGCGTGTAAAGACATTTGAAGGTTGGACCGCGCAGATTATCCAACACGAAATAGACCATTGCAACGGGGTGCTGATATAATTATTCGTAAAAAATATTTTTCTTTGTTAAAAAATATCTTGCATTAAATTAAATGATGTGTTATAATAGGCTTTGTGAGTTCTTAGAACTTATTGATTTAATTTGCAGAGATATCGAAGTGGTCATAACGGGGCTGACTCGAAATCAGTTTGTGCGAAAGCACACGAGGGTTCGAATCCCTCTCTCTGCGCCAAAAAAACAGACGAGTGAAAACTCGTCTGTTTTTTGTTTTTTATACCTTTTTTCTGCCTTTAGACAGCCATACATGCGGATTAAAT
>JAZQWE010000278.1:0-6102 GCA_045632225.1 Eubacteriales bacterium
TTTTATTTTCTCTGTTTGTTATAGCAATGGCAATGGCGCTTTGCTTTAGCATCGCGGCACTTGAAACCGTTTATCTCAGCGATAACGGTACGGGCGATGGCGCTACCAAAGAAAGCGCAACAAATGACCTTGCTTTTGCAATTGAAAGCGTGGCAAAGGGCGGTAAAATTGTAATTACCGATACATACACACTTACCGAGCCTTTTACCGAGCCCGAGCATGACGAAGTTATCACAATCACGGGCGGCAAGTTTATTTTTAACAATGCAAAGACAAGCCGTTACTATCTCAACGGTCCCACCACCTTTGAAAAGTTAACCATTACAATCGGTGCTGAAAATACTGCCAAATCCGGCATGATTTTAGCGCGTTTTTACCCCATAGTAATGGGTAGCGGCGTTAACAGCTCAGGTTTTACATTCTACATTGTTGGCGGTTATCAGGACCCAACAGTTGAGGCTGAAAAAAATCTTGACTCAAACATTACAATCAGCAGCGGTACTTATACTGCAATTGTAGGTTTCTCACGCGGAAGCGGCACAACCACTTTCCGTGGCACCTCCAACATCACCGTTAACGGCGGTACCATTAAATCCATTTACGGTGCATCGCTCAACGGCTCATATTCGGGCAGCACAAACATCACCGTTAACGGCGGCAAGGTTACCGCGCTTTATACCGGCGGTGACTCTACAAGACGCCTCAACGGCAATGCAAAGATAACCGTTAATGGCGGTACGGTTGATACCCTTAACATTAACAATGTTATGGGACACGCGGATGTATTTTATCTTGGCGGTAAAATCGGCTCAATAACCAAAACAGTTGAGGAAAAAATCGCTGATAAGGTTACTAAGGGCACAGCATCTTTGGTAGTTCGCAAGGGTCTTGCGGCTCATGAATTTATCGAGATTTTCGACAGCGCCCTTTATGAAGACGGCTCAAAGGTTACCGGCGCGATTGATGTCGGCGTTGTTTCCTACAATGTTCTTGATAAAAAGGTAGAAAAGAGCAATGTAACTCCTCTTAAACTCTATGTTTCCGATATCGGCATGGGTGACGGTCTTAGTCCCGAAACATCTATGAGCGGTGTTAATAACGCTATTCAAAAGTTTGTTGAAGAAGGCGTTGACGGTACAATCGTGCTTATCAACATGGTTCCTTTTGATGAGGGACATAACCATGAGGTGGAGCACGATGTGAAAATCACCATCACATCTTATGACGGCGAGCGCTATTTTGACGGCGGCTTCAAGTTTGGCCATGCGTCTATGAACCGTTATTATTTCCGTGGCGACACGATTATCGAAAACACAAAGATAGAGTTTTCTTCAGCACCTCTCTTTATTTGCAGATGGAATAATATTGTGTTCGGCACCGGTATCGAAATCGCCGCTAAAAAGGCGTATATCGTTGGCGGCTATCAGGTTGATTCTTCAACAACCGATATCCCGCTTGAAACTAACGGTAGCATTACCGTTGAAAGCGGATCTTATTACTGCGTAATCGGCTATACAAGAGGTAATGCGCTTGAAAACCAGATGGTGTTTAAAGGCACACAAACCATCAACCTCCTTGGCGGCGAAGTTGCAAGAATTTACGGTGGCTCTGCACAGTCCAACTCTGTTGACAATGTTGTAATCAACATCGACGGCTGCAACATTACCGATTTTATTCAACTTGGCGGCGACCAGTTCTACCATGCAAATACCGCAACAGTTAATATGAAGAGCGGTAGTATAAAGCAACTTGATATGCGTAATGTTTTGAATTCCACCGTTGTTAATTGGACAGGCGGCACTATTGACACATTCGCATGCGACAACTGTGTGTACAATGGCGCGCTTAACGAGGAAGAATTCAAAAAGGCAAATGAGTATAAGGATGCTACCTATACCCTTAATTATGCAAATGTAACTCCCACCGAGGAACAGCTTGCATTCTTTACAACCG
The DNA here is from genome assembly GCA_045632225.1 of Eubacteriales bacterium. Classification (GTDB taxonomy): domain Bacteria; phylum Bacillota; class Clostridia; order Oscillospirales; family CAG-272; genus UMGS902. The sequence continues at coordinate 1,954 of JAZQWE010000278.1, forward strand.
TGGCAAGTGGTACCGCTCAAAAGACAACCGTTAAACTTACTATCGGTTCAACAACAGCGTATGTAAACGGTGAGGCGCAGACTCTTGACGCGGCTCCCATTAACCGTAACAACCGCGTGCTTCTCCCCGTTCGTTTCCTTGCAAATACCTTTGGTGTAAGCAATGACGGTATCAAGTGGGATGCGGCAACAAGAACCGCAACCCTTACCAACAGCGAAGTAACAATTGTTGTTACAATTGATGCTCCTGCAATGACCGTTAACGGCAAGAGCGTGGCTCTCGATGCTCCCGCAATCATCGAAAATAACCGCACATATCTCCCCGTGCGTGCAATTGCAAACGCTCTCGGCGTTTCCAATGATAACATTGCATGGGATGGCGCAACATCCACAGCAACACTTGTAAAATAAAAACACAGCCATAGCGAATTTCGCTATGGCTGTATTTTTTATTCAAGTGAACTTCTGTCTTTGTAGCCGTTAATGCGGGTAAGACGGTCTAAAACATTGAGTCTGAACACATTTACCCAAGAAACGCACCAGTCATTAAGGTGACCGCTTTCATTGCAATTTTTGCGGTGACCCCAACGCGCTTGGTAAAACGCTTCGTTCTGTGCGCCGATGGGGCGCTCTTTGTCATGAACGATACGGTTGTTTTCATCTGCAATACACTGTGTTGCGTTGTACCACATCATAATTGCGCGGTCTTTCCAACGCTTATCACCGGTGTATTCTGCAAGGCGGAGCCATTCACAGCACATAAGCTCGCCCCATTGGTCAAGTGCGGGGTGCTGAACCGAAACTGCGGTAGAGCCGCTTGTATAGTAGCCGTATTTGGTAAATTCTTTTTCGGGGCCGTAGTAGCCGTCGTATGCATACATCCACGATGCGAAGTAGTAGGATGACTTGAGTGCATATTCAAGGTACTTTTGTTCCTTGGTGAACTCGTAAAGGTCAAGCGCCGCAATGATAACGGGGCCTGCGGTTTCTTTATCCTCGCAAGTACAGTCAATAGCGCCCGCGGTGCAGATAAAGTTGTCCACATCGCGTGCCATGTAAAAGTCAAGCGACTTCTTTGCAAACTCAAGATATCTTTCATCGCCCAAAATTCTGTATGCTTCGGTCAGCGCCATGGTTACAAATGCGCCGATTGTGCCGCCTTCTTCAACGCAGTTGCCCTCAAAGTCCCAAGCCTTGCCAAATGCAAACTTTTCGCTGTAGTTGTCGCAGAAAAAGTCGAGAATCTTGAGTGCAAATTCCTTAAAGTCGGGACGGTCAATTCCGTTTTCGCGGAGGAGATCCCAAAGTTTAAGCATTTCACATCCCGCCCATGCGGTGTTGCATGTTTCGGGGAGCCAACCGGTCTTGTAGCTAACATTACTTGCCCATGACTTGGTGTAATCGCGGGGCTGAACGGTGGAGTTAAGACCGTCGGTATACCATTCCCAATGCGCAAGAATAAGGCCGCATTCGTGTTGCTTTTTAAGCCATGTTTCGCAAACACGCAAAGCGTTGTCAAGGAGTGCCTTTTCGCCCGTGCGCAAATATTCGATTACATGCATGCGTGCGTTCATGATGTTCTGTCCGCACCAGCCAATTTCAAAGTGGGGAACAAAATAGGGGCCTTTTTCGGTGGGGTGAATACCGCTTGAGAAGAGGAGTTCGCCGCGAAATTCCATTTGCAAGAAGCGGCTGTATGCCATGCCAAGGCGCCAAAGCTCATCGGTTGTGCGGCTCTTTCCATGGGTGAAGGGGAAGAGTTCAAGCACGCGGTCAAGCGTTTGGCAAATACCGTAGTTTTCCCACATGGGAACAGAGACGAGCATATACACGGTGGAGGTAAATTCTTCACCGTATGCAAGTGTGATATATGTGTGGAGGGGCTCATTGTACTTATCGTTTTCGTGATATGTAAATGGCGCCTCGGTTACGGGCCAGTAGATACGCTGTGAAATTCTCTTGTCATCATCTGCATAGCGCATGGAAACAGATGAAACCATGCTGTCCTTGTCGGCGGCAGAGGCAAAGAGCGAAACGGAAACATCTTTGGTTTCGGTGAGAGAGCAAGAGGGGATGGGCGTGCGCTCAAACGAGTGAATCCAAGGCTCGCCGTTTGCATGGTAAAGACCTTTGGGTTCGTTACCGTCGCCGAACTTGTTGCCGTTGTAACTTACGCAAGGGATAAGGTATTTTGTGGGAATGAATTCGGTAACACTCTCAAAAATCACCTTAATAATACGGGTGGTATAACCTTCGTTTTTAATGGTTCTTGTAAGTTTGAAAAGACCGTCGCCGCAATCCTCTACAGACTCAGTGGCGCTAAAACCAAAAGCGGCAAATCCTTCGCCTTCTTGAGAGGGAGTAAGAGTAAATTCCTTGCCGTTTTCTTCAATTATTGGTGCAGAAATTTTGGCAATTGCGTTTTCATTTGCATCTGATATTGCAAAAGCATTGCCATGCTTTACGATGTACATGTAATTACCTCCAAAAGCTTTGTTAATACTAATTTAACATTACATTAAAATAAATGCAATAGCCAAATGCAAAAATCAATATAAAGTTAACAAAAAGATAGAAAAGTTAATGTTTATTCTTCATTGCACTTTGGAATTGTTACAGTAATTTCGTACATGTCGCCAAGGTCGCGCTTTTTTGAATAGGCGTTAATCCCCGCACATTTCATGATATCAACCGCACGGTCGAGGGTGTTGTAAAAAAGGCGAATATCCTTTACAAGTGCCAGCCGCTCTTTTTTCTTTGGCTTGTCCGTGGCGGTGCTTTCGACAAGTTTTGCCACAAATCCTTCCGTATCTGCGACATTATAGCCTCGCTCCACTATTGTTTCGAGCGCCGCGCGTCGCATTTTTATGTCCGCAATGCGAAGCAAAGCGCGCGCATGTCGCTCGGTGAGGTGCTTTTCGATTATCATTTTTTGTTCATATTCATCAAAGCGTAGCAAACGCAGTTTATTTGCAACATACGATTGACTTGACGAAAGTTTTGCCGCAACCTCCTCTTGGGTTAGCCCATATAAATTTATCAAAGCGCAAATTGCCGATGCTTCCTCAAAAATATTCAAATCTTCGCGTTGTAAATTTTCAATTATGGCAAGTTCGGCGCTCTTTAAACTGTCCGCCTCGATTATTATACAAGGCACCTGTGCAAGACCGAGGAGTTTTGCCGCGCGAAGGCGGCGCTCGCCCGCAATGAGTTCATAAACTTCGCCGCAATTTTCATTTTCTGTGCTTGCCGCCTTGCGCACACACAACGGTTGCAAAATTCCGTGCATGCGAATACTGTCGGCAAGGCGGAGCGTTTCTCCCGAGTCGAAGTATTTTCGCGGTTGCGATGGATTTGGCAGTATGCGGCACACCTCAATTTTATGTATTCGGTCGGCGCCCGTATCTTTTACAAGTCCGATTTTGGGTAAGACATTTTGTAATACATTCATTTTTATTTCCTCCGTAGGGACATCCTACCAATTTGTGCGGGAAATAAAAAAAGAAAAAGCGCGTGTCTTTTCCCGCCCCGATTTGACGAAAAAGCGGTAAAAGGGAGTGCGCGCGTGGCATTTTACAAAAACAAATAGAAAAAAGCCGCATTTTAAAGCGGCTTTTTCTTGATTTGTGAATTATTTCTTGGATAAATTTTTTCTGTTGGTGCAGTTTTTTTAATTCCCGCAATCATGCGCGACTGTACTTCGCCGTCGCTTTTTGAATCGACAAGGGCAAATTCATCGAAAAATACTACCTCACCGTGAAGTGTGGTAAAAGCGTTTTTCGCCTCCTCCATCTCTTCTTTGCCGCTTTTTGCCTTCATTGGCAAAAATACGCCCGAAACTTTAAGGAGCGGGATGCAATACTCCGCTAAAACATTGAGTCTTGCCTCGGCGCGCGCGGTTGCATAGTCATATTTTTCGCGCATTTCACCTGCGGCGGCATCCTCTGCACGCGCAGTTTTTGCGGTGAGGTTGGAAAGTCCAAGCCGCGCCGCGCACTCGCGCACATAGACAATGCGCTTGTCGGTGGAGTCAATGGCGGTGATTTTTACATCGGGTCGAGCAATCGCAAGTGGAAGTGAGGGAAATCCCGCGCCGCAACCCACATCGATAACGGTTTTGTCGCTTTCGATATACTTTGAAACAGTAAGG
>JAZQWE010000279.1:0-2131 GCA_045632225.1 Eubacteriales bacterium
CGGAAACGGTGAAGAGTTTCTTTGGCACGCCGTAATAGTTAGGCGATGCGGTAATTGCGCCATAGTCGGCGGTGCCGGGCGCGGCGGCAAGGCGGGTTGCAACCTCGGCTTGCACCATTACCGTAATTGAATCAAATGGGATGCGGCTTTCAAGCAGGCGCATCAAAATGGGGGTTGTTATATAGTACGGGAGGTTTGCGCAAACGCTGATCTTTTCGCCTGCGGCCTTTTCGGCGATAACTGCGGCAAGGTCAACCTCCATAATATCCTGATTTATAACCTCAACATTTTTGAACTCGCCAAGGGTGTATTTTAAAACGGGGATGAGCGTTTGGTCAATCTCAAAAGCAATGACTTTTTTGTATCTTTTTGCAAGCTCGGCGGTAAGGCAACCAATGCCGGGGCCAATTTCGATTATAACGCTGTTTTCGTCATCACAGCAGTTGTCCGCGATTTCCTCGGGGACATTTTTATTGATGAGAAAATTCTGGCCAAAACTCTTTTTTGTGGTGGTGCTGAACGCCGCGAGAATTTCTCTGACGGTGCGGATGTCACATAAATTCATAGGTGTTTTCCTCTTGACAAAATCAAAAACTGTATAGTATAATAGACTGTACGCTGGTGTGGCTCAATGGCAGAGCAGCGGTATCGTAAACCGCAGGTTGCAGGTTCGACTCCTGTCACCAGCTCCAACCTCGCCCTCCGGCGAGGTTTTTTGATTATTTTTATTTTAGCACAAAACTTTGCCCAAATGCAATAGCTTGGCATGTTTTGAGAAAAAAAGGAGCAACAATGGTTTTTTCGGTTGGCGAGTTTAAAAAGTTTTGCAAGGAAAATGGCTACGGCGTTCGCACATCGCTTTTCGGTATCAGCAAAAATGACAGCGGCAAGTGTGATATATATGTTGAAACCGAGGACACTCTTTACTCTGTAAAGGTATTCGCACTTGGTGATGATGCAGAGCGCATCTATTTTAAAAAGGTTGGCGGATACATCACCGTAAAGGGCAAGGGTGGCGAAACCGATTATATGTGGGTAAAACCTAATTTTGAGGCAAAGAAAAGCACCGCGAAGAAAAATGTAGGCGTGCTTTTGCTTGACTGCGATGTTGCCGCAAGCTATCTTGCGAAAAACAGCGTTATGACCCTTTCTGCGCCCGCAAATGTTTTTGATTGCACAGTTCATACTCCCACATCGTTTATGAAACTTTTTGCAAAATAAAATGGCAGAGAAAAATATTCACGGTGGCCACCGCGCAAGAGTAAAGGAAAGATTTTTGCGTAGCGGCCTTGAGGGATTTGAAAAGCACAATGTGCTTGAACTGTTGCTGTTTTATTCAATCCCGCAAAGGGATACAAATCCGATAGCGCACGAGCTTATCAATCGCTTTGGCTCGCTCCGCGCGGTGTTTGAGGCATCGGTTGAGGAACTTTGCGAGGTTGACGGAATCAGCGAACATACTGCAACTCTTCTAAAACTTGTTCCCGCTGTATGGGCACAGGCGGCAAGCGAAGTTAACGACAGCGAAAGATATGACAGCGTAAACAAACTTGGCGCGCTTATGATAAAGCGCTATGCGGGAATTACAAAAGAAACTGTTTTTCTTGTTTTACTTGATAATTCTTGGCATATAATTGATATAGTGAACCTTGGAGAGGGTTCTGTAAATCAGGTTCGCCTTGACACGCGCAAAATTGTCGAGCATTGCATTCGCAAAAACGCTTCTCGCGCGCTTATAACGCACAATCATCCAAACGGCGAGCTCATACCGTCGACAGAGGATTATGTTACAACATCGGAACTGTCAAAACTCTTCCGCTCGATTCATGTGGATTTTCTTGAACATTTGCTTATCGCGGGCAACAGATTTGATGTGCTTTTAACAAAAAGTCAGGGCGTGTTCTGGCAAAATACAGATAAAGAGAATTTTTACAAATAAAAACAGCCGTAATATTGACAATGCATATTTGTTGTGATACAATATTACGGTAATATTGGGGTGTAGCCAAGTGGTAAGGCACCAGACTTTGACTCTGGCATTTCGCTGGTTCGAGCCCAGCCATCCCAGCCAGCAAAAAAGCAGACCGAAAGGCCTGCTTTTTTTGCTATTTGAAAAAGTGGAGCTGGGCTC
>JAZQWE010000280.1:0-14579 GCA_045632225.1 Eubacteriales bacterium
CCGAGGATATTTGCGCGGCCGCGGACAAGCTTGAAAACGCCCCACTCACAGACAAACTGCGCGACCTTGCGCTGATTTATACCGACTACGAAAACACTCTCCACGAAAAATTTGCAGAGCAAGCGGATGACATTGACACACTTTGCGACTTGCTTAAAGAAAATGACTTTTTCGGCGATGCACACATCTACATAGACTCGTTTGTAAGTTTTACAAAGCAGGAACTCACCGCTATTTCGCAAATGCTTTCGCGCGGAAGCGATGTTGTAATTGCGCTTCCCTTCAGCCGACGCGGAGCGCACATGGCAGAATGTGCGGACACCCGAAAGAAATTGCTTGCGCTTTGCTCAAAACTATCCGTAAACCTTGAAGAGTTCTACACAGAGGATGCATCCCCCGAGGCGCTTGAATTTGCAAAAGAAAATCTTTGGGATCTTGGAAGTACGGATATGTTTGACGAGGACACTAAAGATGTTCTCGATGTGGTTTTGTGTGCCGACAAAGACGAAGAAGTCGCTCTTGTTTTGCGCGAAATCTTTCGCGCTGTTGAAAGCGGACACTCATATAGCGACATTGCGATAATCGCGCGAAATGCAGACAGTTATGCTGGCATTTTAGACCGCGCACTTTCGAGATGCAAAATCCCTTACTTTTTTTCAAGAAAAAAGAGTGCCCAAATCATGCCACTTACACGCTTGATTTTAGAGGCGCTATCACTGTATGTATACAATTTTAGGGAAAGCGATGTTGCGGCATACATCAAAACCGGACTTTTGGGATTTGGCGATGATGAATGTGATGCCTTTGAAGAATACATAAATCGTTGGGGAATATCGGGTCGCACCCGCTATCTTGACGGCGAGGACTTTACCATGTCCGAGCACGGCTATACAAGCGATGCTGTTGACCAAGACTCACTTGCGCCGATAAACGAAACAAAGCGAAAAATCGCCCTCCCCCTCTCGCGTTTTTGCGACTCGCTTGACGGTGCAAAAACCACTCGCGACTTTTGCACCGCCGTTTTTGAATATCTTTGCGAAATGAACATCCGCGAAAAATCGTGCGATGAAAATTTTGCAAAATACTTTGGCACATCCCTTGCCTCGGATGCTGTGCGCCTTTGGAACATCACCCTCGGCGCGCTTGACACAATGGTTGATTCAGCGGGTGACGAAATTATCACCGCCGCAGATTTTTGCACACTTGTGCAACTACTTTTTTCGTCCATTGACATCTCCGAAATTCCCTCGTCAAAAGATCAGATAATTATCGGAAATGCCGATACCATCAGGATTGATGAGCGAAAAATCGTAATTATTCTCGGCGCTATTGAAGGAGTTTTCCCCGCCCCCGTTTCCGAAAGTCCAACGCTACCCGAAAGCGAGCGAAAACTGCTTGACTCTGTCGGACTTGCACTTTCACAAAGCATTGCTCTGCGCTCTGCGCGAGAGCTTTACCACTTTGTGCGTGCTATTGATTTTGCCACGAAAAAAGCGGTTATATCCTACTACACAACCGAAATAGACGGCACTAAATGCGAGCCGTCATTCGCGCTTGCAAGGATTTTTAAACTCTTTAAAAATCTCAACCACTACTCTTTTGCAAACCTTTGTACGCTTGACAAACTCTATTATCCCGAATACGCCTCCGAGGCGGTCGGCACCCTTGGGAAAGAGGCAGAGGCCCTGCTTGCAAGAACCCTCTCCCCACGCGGCATGTATACAAAGCCATTGCCCAACGCCGCATTGCTCACAAACGAAAGCTCCGCTCTTTCAGGTGACCTTTCAAGCGAACTTCACGGTCAAAACATGCGCCTTTCGCAATCCCGTCTTGACACATACAGCGATTGCCATCTTAACTATTTTCTGCGCTACATGCTATCTCTCGAGGATACCGCTCCATTTGAATTCAACCCCGCAAATACGGGTACTTTTGTTCACAGCATACTTGAAAATTTCATTGGAGAAGTAAAAAACAGCGGCAAAAAACTCGGCGATCTTGAAGATGATGAAATTGAGCAACTCGCGGTGTCACTTTGCGCAAGCGAAGTTGAAAAAATCATGCGCTCACGGGGCAAGGACTCCGCAAGAATGCTCTGCTTTTTCGAGCGAATGAAGCGCAATATTTTACTCATTGCAAGAAATCTTGTAAATGAGTTTAAAAACTCCGCCTTTGAGCCGCTTGCGCTTGAATATAAAATCGGTCTTGGCGGCCACAAGCCGCTTGAGGTGACATTGCCTGACGATGCCACCGTCAGCCTTAACGGAATTGCCGACCGCGTGGATATTTTCAAAGCCGACGGCAAGGTTTATCTGCGCATTGCCGACTACAAAACGGGTGACAAAAAATTCAGCGAAAAGGATTTGCAAAAGGGCAAAAATTTGCAACTTTTGATTTACCTTTTCTCACTTTGTACCGTAGCGGACAAAGAATTTTTCAACCTTGTCGGCGTAGATTCAACGGACAATATTCTCCCTGCAAGCGCAACATATTTCGTTGTAAAACCGCCAAAGGTTGAACTTGCCGACGAAGAAGTAACAACCTCCACACTCTTTGCAGAAGATGCACTCAAACGCACCGGATTTATTTTTGACACCGAAACGCTTGGTATGTGGCTTGACAAGAGCGCGGACAAAAAATTCTCAAAAGGACTAATTGAAAAAAATGGTGACGAGGTAAACGAACTTTTCCAAACCGTTAAAGAAAGCATTTCAAAAATCGCATGCGACATGCGAAGCGGCGACATCAGCGCCGCAGACAGCGATGCAACATGCCATTACTGCGCATACGCACACATCTGCAGAAAAGAAAATTTAAAGGAGGAGGACGACAATGGCTAATTTTACAAAAGCGCAACAATCTGCAATTGATGAGCAGTCCAAAACCCTCCTTGTTTCCGCCGCCGCAGGTAGCGGTAAAACCACCACTCTTATCGAGCGCATAATTCGCTCGGTAACACGCAAAGAAAATCCCGTTATGCTTGACCGCTTGCTTGTAGTTACATTTACAAAAGCCACCGCAAGCGAACTCCGCATTAAGATTTCAAAAGCAGTTTGCGAGGCAATTGCACTTGACGGAGAAAATGAAACACTTGCAAAACAGTTTGCGCTTTTACAAAGCGCAAAAATCTCCACCATCGACAGTTTTTGCCTTGACATTGTGCGCCAGAATTACATGGCGCTTGGCTTGCCGCCCGCCTTTCGCATGGCGGACGAGGGCGAAAGCACACTCCTTGCACATGATGTAATGGACACTTTGATAAGCGAGTGCTATGACAACCCCGAAAGTACACTCTGCGGTGGCGCAAAAGGATTTGCAAAACTTGTTGACACCATCATCGGTGCCTCGGATGACCGCTCGCTTGCGGACACTTTGCTCTCGCTTTACACAAAACTTTCCGCTTTCCCAAGTGGTGCCTCGGCACTTTATGAGTGCGAGAAAGATTTAAGAAACTATGCAACCGCTGACTTTTTTGACTGTCCGCACGGTATACGGATAAAAAAGCATCTTGCAGATGTTTTTGAATACTACAGAAAAGGCTACCTTTATTGCATGGAGCGAATTGCTCTTGACGAAAAGTTGTCAAAGGCATATTCGCAAACATTTGAAGAAGATTTGCACAACATTTTTGCCGTTGAAAAAGCGCTTAAAGAAGGCTATGAGGCAGGCAGAAACGCAATCCATGCAATTTCCTTTTCAAGGCTTGGCTCGCTACGCGATAAAAGCGAGGACGCCATGTTTGCAAAATCGCTCCGCGACGAATTCAAAGATGCCATCAAAAATGATATTGAAACCTACATATCCTCAAATTGCACGGATGTTGCCTTTGCGCTAATTAAAACGGCAGATATCTGCCACATGCTCGGCGACTTTCTCTCTGAATATGAAAAGCGTGCCGAAGCAGAAAAAAAACGACTTGGCATTTGTGATTTTTCGGATCTTGGTCGCTATGCACTGCGCTTGCTCGTTGACGAAGACGGCAATGACACGGCGTTTGCAATGTCGCAAAAGAAACTTTACGATGCCGTTTACATTGACGAGTATCAGGATGTAAATGCCGTTCAGGACAGAATTTTCTCTGCCGTTTCGACAAAAACCAACCGCTTTATGGTTGGCGACATTAAGCAAAGTATTTACGGTTTCCGAGGTGCGGAACCCGCAATTTTTGCAAAATTGCGAAACGAATATCCACCCTACGAAAAAGGTGCAAGCGGCGACAATGCTACAATATTTATGAGCGAAAATTTTCGTTGTAACAAGGAAGTTATCGACTTTACCAACATGATTTTCGACCTTGTAATGCCCCTTGTTTCGCCCGATATGAATTACACCGAAAGCGACTCGCTTGTGTTTAAAAAGAATAGCGAAAACGAAAAAGTAACTCCCGTAAAAGTTGTAATTACCGAGTCGCCGTCCAAAAATTCTCCAAATGCAGGTGAAAACACCGAAGCACACTACATTGCGCGTGAAATCTGCCGCCTTGTAAATGGCGAAACCAAAGATGACGGCACGCCCATCACATACGGTGACATTGCCATCCTCATGCGCTCGCCAAAGGCGAGGGTTGATGCATTTTCATCCGTTTTTCGCTCATACGGTATTCCGGTTTTCACAGAAACAAGCGAAAACCTTTTAAACCAGAGCGAAGTTGAAATCGTGCTGTGCATGCTTGATGTCATTGACAACCCGCGCCGCGACATTTCGCTTGCGGGCGTGCTCCTTTCTCCTCTCTACGGAATTGACTGTGACTTTCTTGCAAAACTACGCCACCGTGTACGCGATGAGCGCCTTTTCACCACGCTGAAAAAATACGCGCTCACTGATGAAAGTTCAAGCGAAAAAGAAATAATCAAAAAATTTATAAATGACCTTGCAGAATTCCGCAGCATGGCGCGTTTTATGAGCGCGGGCGACCTTATTGATGAATTTTACACCCGCACTTCAATTTATGCACGCCTTTCGGCCTCTTCTGTGCTTCGCCGCGCAAATCTTGAAAAATTGCGCCACATTGCAAACAGTTTTTCAGGTGGGGTACCCCGCAGTTTGTCCGAATTCTTGCGCTACATTAAAAATGTTGAAGAAAATGCAAAAACTCCCATTCCTGCGGCAACAATTAAAGAAGACGCAAACAATGCAATAACCATCCGTAGTATTCACAAATCAAAGGGACTTGAGTTCCCCGTTGTGTTCTTTTCCGATACTCAAAAAAGATACAATACAGACGATGTAAAACCCGCTATTCTTTACTCGGGCAACATCGGTTTTGCCATGAAACTCCGCGATGAAAGCGGTTTTGGACTCTACAATCCCCTGCTCCGCAAGTCACTCTCGCTTGCAACGGTAAACCTACTCAAAGAAGAGCAACTTCGCCTTATGTATGTTGCGCTGACCCGTGCGCGTGAGCGTTTGTATGTCACAGCAACTACCGCAAAACCGCACGAGATGATTGCCACAGCAAAGGGCGAATGCCGCTTTTTGACCGAGCACTCTGCGATGAAGCACAACAGTTTTCTGCCGTTGATTCTTCTTGCCGCAAACGGTGAGGACAGCGACTTTCACACAATTGAAGTTGTCGAAGACGGCCCGCTTTACACAAGCAGTACAACCGAAACAGAAAATATCGAAACCGAGGTTTCGGTAAACGAGGCGGATGTAGATACTTTAAATGCGCGTTTTGATTATCGCTACAGCAATGTTGCGCGTACAAAAATCCCCGCAAAACTTGCAATTTCCCGCCTTTACCCCGACATTCTCGATGATACAATTTTAAGTGATACCATTGAGCAAAAGAAACTTCCCAAGGCTATCACCTCGCCTAAATTCATCTCGGCAGACGAAAGTGAGACAGCGGCAAAGCGCGGAACTGCAACACACCTCTTTATGCAATTTTTCGACTTTGAAAATGCCGCAAACTGTGGCGCGAAAGCCGAACTTGATAGGCTTGTCGCAAGGAACTTTTTAACCGATGCGGATGCCGCACTCGTTAACCTTGACGAAGTTGAAGTTTTCTTAAAATCCCCACTCTTTGCAAAAATGCGCTTGGCTTCAAGAATTTACAGAGAACAGCGTTTTAATCTTACGCTAAATGCCGCTGATTTTGCACTTGACAAAGCTTTGAAAGAAGAACTACGCGACGAAAATGTGCTTGTCCAAGGCGTTATTGACTGCTTTTTCTATGACGAAAACGGCGACATCGTTTTGGTTGACTACAAAACCGACCGAGTTCCAAAAAATGACCTTGCCACCGCAAAAGGAAAGCTCCGCGCGGCGCACTCTCTGCAACTTTCATATTATGCTATGGCAATCGGAGAAATGTGCGAAAAAATGCCGACAAAAACATTGATTTATTCCCTTTGCCTCGGCGAAACGGTAGAAGTGTGACTTTTCACATATAAAAACAGTAAAAATAATTGTTTTTTGTCAAATAAACAATTGCTTTTTTCCCGCAAGTCAAGTATAATACTCTTGTATTCTTTATTATCGTGAGGTAATTATGACTAACGAAAAACTCGCTATGCTCAAAGAGAAAGCAACTCTTGTGCGCAAAGGCATTATCGAGGGCACCCATGCCGCTGGTTGCGGTCATCCCGGTGGCTCACTTTCAATAACTGATATCGTTACCTATCTCTACTTTGCAGAGATGAATATTGACGAAAAGAATCCCAAAATGGCAAACCGCGACCGCTTTGTTATGTCCAAGGGTCATGCGGCTCCCGCACTTTACTCCGTGCTTGCCAACCGCGGCTTCTTCCCCACAGAGGATCTCTTGACCCTCCGTAAAACCAACAGCTATCTCCAGGGTCACCCCGATATGAAGGGCGTGCCCGGCGTTGATATGTCCACAGGTTCTCTCGGTCTTGGTATTTCCACCGCTTGCGGAATGGCGCTTGCAGCAAAACTCAGCGGCGCTGACTACCGCGTATATTGCGCAGTTGGCGACGGAGAAACAGAGGAAGGTCAGGTTTGGGAAGCTGCTATGTTCGCCGCTCACTACAAACTCGACAACCTCACCGTATTTGTTGACTTTAACGGTTTGCAGATTGACGGTGCCGTTACCGATGTTATGAACCCCACCCCCCACGATACTAAATTCGCGGCTTTCGGTTGGAATGTAATCACCATCGACGGTCACAATTTTGAAGAAATCGAAAACGCTGTTAATGCCGCTAAGGCTTGCAAGGGCAAACCCACAGTAATTATTGCAAATACTGTTAAGGGCAAGGGCGTTTCGTTTATGGAAAACAAGGCATCTTGGCACGGCAAAGCGCCAAATGATGACGAATATGCTACCGCAATGGCGGAACTTGATAAATAAGGAGGATACAAGAAATGGCTGATAAGAAAGCAACTCGCGAAGCCTATGGTGATACACTCGTAGAACTTGGCGCAACCGTAAAAAATCTTGTTGTCCTCGACGCTGACCTCGCAGAGGCTACAAAGACATGCAAGTTTAAGAATGCATACCCCGACCGCTTTATTGACTGCGGTATCGCAGAAGGAAATATGATGTCTGTTGCCGCAGGCCTTGCCGCATCGGGCATGATTCCCTTTGCTTCAAGTTTTGCAATGTTTGCAAGCGGCCGCGCTTTTGAGCAGGTTCGTAACACAATCGGTTACCCCCACCTCAATGTTAAAATCGGCGCTACCCACGCGGGTATCACCGTTGGTGAGGACGGCGCTACCCACCAGTGCAACGAGGACATTGCACTCATGCGCACCATCCCCGGCATGACAATCATCAATCCCGCTGACTGTATTGAAACCGCGGCGGCTATTAAGGCGGCTGTTGAATTGAACGGTCCCGTTTACATGCGCTTTGGCAGATATGCTGTTGAAAATGTTAACGCGCCTGACTATAAGTTTGAAATCGGCAAGGGTGTTGAACTCTGTGGCGGTAGCGATGTAACCCTCATTGCAACCGGTCTTATGGTTGGTATGGCTCTTGAAGCGGCAAAAATGCTGAGTGCTGAAGGTATCAGCGCACGCGTAATCAACATTCACACAATCAAGCCCATTGATGCTGAAATCGTTGCAAAGGCTGCAAAAGAAACCGGTGCAATCGTTACGGCTGAAGAGCACAATATCATTGGCGGTCTTGGTAGCGCTGTTGCAGAAGTAATCTGCGAAAAGTGCCCCGTTCCCATGCTCCGCGTTGGTGTTGAAGATAAGTTTGGTAAGAGCGGTCAGGTTCCCGAACTACTCAAGGAATACGGTCTTACCGCTGAAAATATTGCTAAAAAGGCAAAAGAAGCAATCGCTCTTAAAAAGTAATTTTGTAAGTAAAATCCCACGGCCACGCCGTGGGATTTTTATGTTAGAATGAGGAGATTATGAGGGGGACTTTTTGTAAAAAGTCCCCCTCTAACCCCTCAAAAACTTTTAGTTAAAAAATATTAGTAATATAAATTATAGTTTAGCGAAAGTAAAATCGGAATCACAAATCCGTAGGGGATGGCCCCTGGACATCCCGTTTTAACCGCGGTTCATACGGGGCGTCGAAGGCGCCGCCCCCTACAGTGTTTCATTGAAGTTCCTTCGCTAAACTATAATTTATCATTTCTTCACAACATATAAAAAATCCCACTCTTTCGAGTGGGATTTTGTTTTGCTTTTAGGCTTGCTAATTAGTCAGCCTTCTCCTCATTCTTGGGAGCGTTAGCAACCAGACGGATGATTGCCATTTCTGCAGCGTCGCCGCGACGGGGACCGATCTTGTAGATCTGGGTGTAACCGCCGTTACGGTCAGCATACTCGGGAGCGATGGTGTCGAAAAGCTTCTTAACAACGCTCTCCTTAGTGATAAAAGCAAGTGCCTGACGGCGGGAAGCGAGAGTGTTCTTCTTGCCGAGAGTAATCATCTTCTCAGCGAGAGGTCTTACTTCCTTTGCTCTGGTGAGAGTAGTCTCAACAGAACCGTTCTCAAGCAAATATGTTACCATACCTCTGAGCATAGCTTTTCTATGATCAGTGGTTCTGCCAAGTTTTCTTGTTCCGGGCATTGTAATTCCCTCCTTGTAGTATTTAACCTAAAGGTTATTAGTCGTCCTCGCGTTTGAGTTCGAGGCCGAGTCCCTGAAGTTTGTTAATAACTTCTTCAAGCGACTTCTTACCGAGATTCTTAACCTTAATCATTTCGCTCTCGGTACGATTTGCCAAATCTTCAACAGTGTTGATGCCTGCGCGCTTCAAGCAATTGAAGCTACGAACTGACAAGTCAAGATCTTCAATGGTCATCTCAAGGACTCTGTCCCTGATGGTTTCTTTGCGTTCAACCATAATTTCCGCCTTCTTAGCCTCGTCCGACATGTTTACGAAGAGGTTGAGATGCTCGTTGAGTATCTTGGCGCCGAGCGAAATCGCTTCTTTGGCGGAAACGGTACCGTTAGTCTTTACATTAAGCGTGAGCTTATCGTAGTCGGTGATGTTTCCAACACGGGTGTTCTCCACAGTATACTGTACCTTGTATACGGGAGTATAAATAGAATCGGTGAAGATAAGACCAATGGGGGCGCTGGTAGTCGCAGTGGCATTGTATGCCTGCTTGTTCTTTTCCTGAGAAACATAGCCACGGCCGCGGTCAAATGTAAGCTCCATGTAGAAGCGTGCATTTTCGCATACGGTTGCGATATGATGTTCGGGATTAAGAATTTCAATATCAGCGTCGGTTACGATATCGCCAGCCTTAACATCACAAGGACCTGTTACATCAATAACAACGGTCTTTTGTGTTTGGGAGTAAAGTTTTGCAACGATTCCCTTTACATTAAGAACGATTTCGGTAACCTCTTCCTTAACACCGGGCACGGTTGTAATCTCGTGAAGAACGCCATCAATCTTGATGCTGCAAACTGCAACACCGGGAAGTGAGCTGAGAAGCACTCTGCGAAGCGAGTTGCCAAGCGTTGTGCCGTAGCCACGCTCAAGGGGCTCAACAACGAAGGTGCCTTCGCTGCCGTCTGCACTGACATCAACCATGTTTATATTAGGCTTTTCTATTTCAATCATTTCGTACCCTCCTTAATAATCTGTTCATGCAATCCGATAGTCTTTTCCAAAATGGAGTGGTGCATTTTTTGCATACGCAATACCAAAGCCACGCTCCGATATAACAGTATGCATATCGGAGGCGGTATTACTTGGAATAGAACTCAACGATGAGCTGTTCGTTGATCTCGAAGTCGATATCTTCTCTTGCGGGAAGAGTAACAACCTTTGCAGTACCATTGTCTGCAACTTCAAGCCACTTAGGAGCCTTTGCAGAAGCTACACCCTCGAGAAGTTCCTTGATCTTTGCGCTGTCGGTGCTGCTCTCGTTGATGGAGATTACATCGCCAGCCTTTACAAGGATGGAGGGAATGTTAGCCTTCTTGCCGTTAAGTCTGAAGTGGTTGTGGAGAACAAGCTGACGAGCTTCCTTACGGCTGGACGCCATACCCATTCTGTAAACAACGTTATCAAGACGGCTCTCAAGGATAACGAGAAGGTTTTCACCGGTCATACCGGGCTTCTTGTCTGCCATTACGAAGTAGTTCTTGAACTGCTTCTCAAGCAAACCGTAGTATCTTCTTACCTTCTGCTTTTCGCGAAGGTGCATGCCGTATTCGCCGATCTTCTTGCGAGCATCGCCGTGCTGACCGGGAACCTGTGCTCTGCGGTCAAATGCGCACTTGCCGGAAGTGCAACGCTCACCCTTAAGGTAAAGCTTGGTGCCTTCTCTGCGGCAAAGTCTGCAAACAGGACCTGTATATCTTGCCATTTTGTTATACCTCCTAAAATAATTACACGCGTCTGCGCTTAGGCGGACGGCAACCGTTGTGAGGAATCGGGGTAACGTCCTTGATCATTGTGATCTCGAGACCTACAGTCTGAAGTGCACGAATTGCAGATTCACGTCCCGAGCCGGGGCCCTTAACGTAAACTTCAACGGTCTTCATGCCGTGGTCAACAGCGATCTTGCCTGCTGCCTCTGCTGCAGTCTGTGCTGCAAAAGGAGTAGACTTTCTGGAGCCCTTGAAGCCCATTTCACCTGCGGATGCCCAAGAAACTGCGTTACCTTCGGTATCGGTGATAGTGATAATTGTGTTATTAAAGGTAGCCTGAATATGTGCTGCGCCTTTTTCGACATTCTTGCGTTCGCGGCGCTTCTTAATAACCTTTTTAACAGCTTTAGCCATTCTCTTTGGTCACTCCTTTACTTCTTCTTGTTCGCGATGGTCTTTGCGGGACCCTTGCGAGTTCTTGCATTTGTCTTGGTTCTCTGACCTCTTACGGGGAGACCCTTTCTATGACGAATGCCACGGTAGCAGTTAATTTCTACCATGTTCTTGATGTTGAGCTGTACTTCTCTGCGGAGGTCACCCTCTACAGTGTAGTTAGCCTCGATCTCGTCACGGAGCTTAGCAACCTCAGCCTCGGTAAGGTCCTTTGCACGGGTATCAGGGTTGATACCGGTCTTTGCAAGGATTTCCTTAGCACTGGTCTGTCCGATACCGTAGATATAGGTGAGCGCGATTTCAACGCGCTTCTGATTTGGAATATCAACACCAGCTATACGAGCCATTTGTGTAATCCATCCTTTCTTTGGTTTGTGTCAAATGACACCTCGGTTAAATGGTTTTGCTTAACCCTGCTTCTGCTTGTGCTTGGGGTTTTCGCAAATAACCATTACTTTACCTTTTCTCTTGATGATTTTGCACTTTTCGCAAATCTTCTTTACGGAAGGCTTAACTTTCATTGTTTATCTTCCTTTCATAATGGTTAAGTTATTTTACACGCCAAGTAATGCGGCCCTTTGTGAGGTCATAAACAGAAACCTCAACAGTAACCTTATCACCGGGCAATATTCTGATATAGTTCATGCGAAGCTTACCCGAAATGTGAGCATTAACGATATGCCCGTTGGGAAGCTGCACCTTGAAGTTAGCGTTGGGCAATGCCTCAACAACCACGCCTTCAAATTCCATTACATCATCTTTCGGCACTGTAATCCCTCCTATTCGCCTGGAAACTCATATTTATATACATCTCTGTATAGTTCGCTGTTGCTACTTGGCAACGCGATGCGCTTGTCTTTAACAAATGACAAATGTTTCAGTCTTTTTTTCTTAGGCTTTTCAAGCTTGTGCAGTTTTCCGTCTGCGATAAGAACAAAATCTTCATCGATGACATCAACCACACAGAAAAGTCTTTTTCTGTCCCTGCCGCATAGTGAGTACGCAAGCAGTCCAATACAGTCTTTACTCATTTAATTTCCGTAAGTAAAATCGGGCCCTCATCGGTTATTGCAACAGTATTTTCGTAATGCGCGGAAAGTTTTCTGTCGGCGGTCTTTACAGTCCATCCGTCAGGCATTTCGTGCACATCACACACGCCCTCGTTTATCATCGGTTCTACGGCAATTACCGTACCGGGGAAAAGACGGGCGCCTCTACCTGCTGTACCGAAATTCGGCACCTCGGGAGATTCATGAAGGTCGCGGCCAACGCCGTGTCCAACATATTTTCTAACGACACTGTATCCGTAAGATTTTGCACATGCTTCAACAGCCGCGCCGATGTCGCCTACGCGATTACCGGCAGTAGCCTGCGCAATGCCCTTATAAAAGCACTCGCGAGTAGCCTCTATAAGGCGAGCCGCCGCATCGCTCACCTTCCCTACCGGGAAAGTTCTTGCGGCATCTCCGTGAAAGCCGTTAATAAACGCTCCCACATCAATCTTTACAATGTCGCCCTCTTGCAAAATGCGTTTCTTTGAGGGGATACCGTGAATCACTTCATCATTGATGCTGATGCAGGCACTTCCGGGGAAGCCCGCGTAACCGAGAAAAGAGGGTTTTGCACCGCTCTTTTCGATGTGAGCGCGAATGGCGCGGTCAATCTCATAGGTTGACACGCCTTCGCGAACCATCTCTTCGGCAACGGCGAGCGCTTCGCCGGTAATTCTGCCTGAAATCTTCATCAGCTCAATTTGTGCTGAGTTTTTAAGCTGAATCATTTTATTCTCCGATTGCCTTAAATGTGAGTGCTGTTGTATCAGCAAGTTCCTCCTGACCGATTACGGTCTTGAGAATTCCCTTTGCTTCATAATAGCGCTCAAGGGGTTCAGTCTCGTTGTGATATACAACAAGGCGATCCTTAACAACTTCGGGCTTGTCATCCTTACGGATGGTAAGCTCTGCGCCGCATTTGTCACACTTTTCGCCATCGGCTGAAGGATTGTACTTTGTGTGGAATGTTGCACCGCACGCACTGCAAACTCTTCTGCCGCTCATTCTCTCAACAATAGTAGCATCATCAACAAAAATGTTGACTACAAGGTCAATCTTAACGCCCATGGCATCAAGCGCCTCTGCCTGACCTATTGTACGGGGAAATCCGTCAAGTATGAAACCATTCTTGCAATCGTCTTGTGCAAGACGCTCCTTGATGATGCCAATAACGACATCATCAGAAACAAGTTTACCAGCCTCGATAGACGCTTTAGCCGCAAGGCCCATCTCTGTGCCTTCCTTAATGGCCGCGCGTATAATCGCTCCGGTTGAAATAGTAGGAATATTAAGGTGCTCGCTGACCTTTTCGGCCTGAGTACCTTTGCCCGCGCCGGGTGCGCCTAAAAATATGATTTTCATCGGTTACCTCGGAAGACTTTTATTAGTCCAAAAATCCTTTGTAATGGCGCATTGTCATCTGTGCTTCGATTTCTCTGCAGGTTTCAAGTGCTACACCAACAACGATGAGGAGCGAAGAACCGCCGAAAGCGATTGAGCCGAACATGCTGGAGTTGATAAGGTTGAGCACCATAGGGAACGCTGCGATAATACCGAGGAAGATTGCACCAATCAATGTGATTTTAGACAAAATCTTTGAGATATAATCAGATGTGGGCTTACCGGGACGAATGCCGGGAATAAAGCCGCCATTCTTCTTAATGTTGTTGGAAACTTCAACAGGATTAAAGGAAATTGCAACATAGAAGTATGCAAAAGCAATAATCAATGCGAGGTAGATAACAACATATACTACAGAGGTCTGAGGATTGAACACGGTATCAAAGAAATTGTAGATATGCATGCCAATGCCTGCAGAGGGCTTTGTAATGAACATAAGAACGGTGGAGGGGAGAGAGCAGATAGTGCTTGCAAAAATGATGGGCATTACGCCGGTCATGTTAAGCTTGATGGGGAGAGTGGAACTCTGACCACCGTACATCTTTCTGCCTACAACTCTCTTTGCGTACTGAATCGGAATCTTGCGCTCGGACTCGGTAACGAATACTACAAAGCCAACAAGTGCAATCATTACGACTACAACAGCTACAATAAAGAGAACGCCCCAAACGATGCCGAGTCCGCCGTTGGCAAACAAGCCGGATGCAGTGCTCCAAACAGAAGCAGCCGCATGGGGAAGACGGGCAACGATGTTTGCAAAGAGGATGATAGAGATACCGTTGCCGATACCGCTTTCATTGATCTTCTCAGCGAGCCACATAACAAGTGCTGCACCTGCGCAGTAGCAACCAACAATAACAACACCTGCAAACCAGTGATTGTTAGAGAGCACGGGAAGGCCGAAGCCGCCGTT
>JAZQWE010000281.1:0-1769 GCA_045632225.1 Eubacteriales bacterium
GAAGGAGTTTTTAATGTACATAACGAAAGCAGGACAGCAAGAACTTGTAAGGAAGCCCTTTTCTGCAAGTTCCTGAGATTCCTCAAGCGCAACCATATCTGCGCCGAGCGCGGCTTCTACCACGGTAAAGAATCCGAGTTCCTTAAGACCTGTAATAACCTGACCGAGCTTTGCATAAGCAAACTGGCTGGAAATAGAAGGAGCTACAAGTGCATAAACTTTATCCTTCTTGTTGTTTTGACTTTCCTTGATAAGGTTGATAACATCAAGAATGTAAGACTTGTCGCTTATTGCGCCAAAGGGACACTGGTAAACGCAAGCACCGCACTGAATACACTTTTCGTTGTCAATTGCAGCAGCATTATCCTCGTTTATAGAAATTGCCTTTACCTTGCAGGCAACCTGGCAAGGACGGCTACGGTTTACAATTGCGGCATAAGGACAAACCTTTGCACACTGTCCACACTCAACACACTTGCTTTTATCAATGTGTGCAACATGATTGTGGTCAAAAGAAATTGCTCCGCGCTTACAAACATCCTCGCAACGGTGCGCAAGGCATCCGCGGCAAGAATCGGTAACTTCATAACCTGCGGCTGGACATTCGTCACACGCAATATCAATAACCTGAATGTTGTTGGGGTTGTTTTTGTCACCACCCATGGCAAGCTTAACACGCTCGCCGAGAACGGCTCTTTCTTTGTATACACAGCAACGCATTGTGGGGATTTTTCCCGGCACAATCATTTTCGGTATCTCTAAAATATTCTCTAAGAGGGTATCCTGCCAAGCCTGACGGGCAACCTCACGAAGAACTTTATACTTCAGGTGCTGGACCTTTGTATCAAATTTTCTGATTCCCATATCCTTTTCTCCTTAGAAATAACTAACTTTTATTCTTTTGCCCATCTTTTTGAGGCAGGTTGAAAGTTCCTCTACCAAGTTCATCTTAATATTAAAATTGATAGGCAAATCCGGGTTTTGATGCGCCGGATTCACAGCCCTGCCCACATAGAAATTGATGTCGGTTGCTTCTTCAAACAAAAGTCTGCAAATCAAAGAAGCTCCATCACGGCTGAAACTCCAATATTCATAGTGTTGGTTTTCGCCAAGGTAATCTTTGGCGTATTCAAGTACTTTGTTTACAGTGATAACGCCCTCGGTAACAAGGTCAACGCCTTCAATTTC
The DNA here is from genome assembly GCA_045632225.1 of Eubacteriales bacterium. Taxonomy (GTDB): domain Bacteria; phylum Bacillota; class Clostridia; order Oscillospirales; family CAG-272; genus UMGS902. The sequence goes on from JAZQWE010000281.1 coordinate 1,189, forward strand.
GGCAATGGGGGGAACATCGCTTTTCTCAAAACAAAGGCTTGCTTTGAGAGGCTTTCGTAAAAATTTTGCGGCAATGGATGATGTGGTTCCGCCGCAAATGATGTGCTTTCCTTCTTTTGAGAAGAACAATGACATCATACGGTCTGCATCATCACGGTTGGAGGGAGGCCCAAACAACATATTCATGGGTTCTCTCTTGCGAATACGAACCACACAAGCGGTTGCATCGTCACCCGGCATGTGTCCGTAAAGCTTATCACATTCATCCACAAGCATGGTAGAGAGGGTTTTAGCTGTATAGCCGACAGGCACAAGACCTTCCATAAAAGAAGCAATGTCTTCTCGCTTCCAACCAAAGTTGTACGCAGTACCGATGCCGGCGTGCGGACAACCGTCACTCATGGCGATGAAAATATCATTTTCCTGCAATTTGAAAATCGACTTGTAAATTTTCTTTCCGCCGATATTCATTTCAGTTTTGGGGTAGTCCCAACATTGTTCGTTACGGATTACAATAGCGTGCGGATTATCGTACTGAATAAGTTCAGCCATTTCGTTATTTATCAAGTGAATAATCGTAA
>JAZQWE010000282.1:0-2335 GCA_045632225.1 Eubacteriales bacterium
CGGAGAGGGCATGTGTATAGCGTGCGTGTTTCCAATAACAGCGACTATGCAACGCATCTGGAATACGGCTTCCGCTCGCACTTTGTTCCCGGTCATTGGGAAGGAAAATCATTCAAATACGAACGCCATGCAAAAGAAGGCATGTATGTGGGCCCGCGTGGCGGTGTGGTATTAGGGCATTATACTCTGCAGCGCGCCAGCAAGCGTACTCAACGCACACAAGTTGTTCGGCTGCAACGCAAGGCAGAAAAATTCTTTCGTGATAAAATGGAGGGGAAATCGTAGTGTATAACAAGGTTCTAACGGCGGTAGCCGCCAATATCAAAGCGGCACTGTCAGCGCATGCCGTATATATTAACGAGATCCCCCGAGAATCGGACGGAAATATCTTCGTTCGTATCATTGAGGATGCACGCGAGGATTTTTGCTATCGGACACACTACCATTTTGATTTTGAAGCGCTATATTTCCAAGCTGAACATGACACCTTCACCTATGGCGAATGGGTGGATGCTATGTTTGCGGCACTAAAAACCATCGAGGCGGACGATCTTTTGCTGATTGTTAAAGAAAAGAGCGCAAGACAGGATACAGATAACCGTTTTTATCAGTTTCTTTTTGCACTGGATTTTACGGTGATAGAGATTCCTACAAGCGAACCGATGGAAACACTCAAAACAACGATTTCGGAGTAAGATATGTCAAAAACAAAAGATACAGCGGCGGCAGAGCAGCACCCCGCCGCATGTTTTACAAAAGAAGAATTGCTGCAATCCAAGCGTTTCGCCGCATGCCGTGATGCTCTCGCGGTAGTCCTTGCGGACGGCAAGACCTACACCGTGGAGCAGGCGGAAGCGGCAATCGAAAAATTCTACCAAACGGAGGTGCACTAAATGGGACTCGGAGGCGGTACTTTTACTGTGCAGAATAAAATCCTGCCGGGCATTTATGTGAACATCAAAACCGCAGCGGCGCAGATCGGCAATCAATCGGCGAGCGGCGTTGTGGCGGTTCCTATTATTTTGAATTGGGGACCGACAAATCAGATATTCAGCGTAACGGCTGAGGATTTTCGCAAAAACAGTTTGCAACTTTTCGGATATCCTTACGGTGCTCCGCAGCTTCTCGCACTTCGTGAGTTGTTCCGCGGTGCCGCTCGTGCGTATCTGTACCGCGTAGCCGCGGCTGATGCGGCTGCGGCATCGAATACATACGCCACTGCCAAGTATGCGGGTACTCGCGGCAATGACATCAAGATCGTAATCGCCACAGATGTGGACGATGCCGAACTGTACAAGGTTTCTACTTATGTCGGCACCGAACTTGCGGATTTGCAGACGGTTGCAAAGGCTGCGGATTTGAAGGACAACGATTTTGTCACTTTCAAGAAGGATGCAACATTGAGCGCAACCGCAGGCGAGGCTTTATCCGGCGGCAATGATGGTGCGGCGGTGACGGTAGCACAGTATCAGGCTTTTCTTGACGCGGTGGAAACATACAGCTTTAAAGCACTATGTTGCCCGAACGATACAGAGGAAGTCAAGTCATTATTTGCAGCATACGGCAAGCGTATGCGTGAGGAACGCGGCGCACGCTTCCAAACAGTACTCTACAAAAAAGCGGCAGACTACGAGGGAAGTATCAATGTTACCAACGCGGCAACCAGCTTTACGGCCGAAAATCTCGGCGTAGGTGCATACGGTCTTGTGTACTTCGCCGCGGGTATCACCGCAGGATGTGCGCTGAATCATTCAAACACTAACCGTATTTATGACGGAGAATTGACGGTGGATGTCGGCGCAACACAACTGGAGTTGGAGCAGGCAATCAAGGCGGGCGAATTCAAGATGCACAATGTTGCAGGTGAAATTCGCGTGTTGGAAGATATCAACAGCCTCGTATCCTTTACAGAGGAGCGCGACAAGGATTTCCGCTATAATCAAACCGTGCGTGCGGTTGACCAGCTCGCTACGGATATTGCAGCGCTCTTTGCATCTGATTATATGGGCAAGATCGCAAACGATGAAGCCGGTCGGCTTTCGCTTTGGAATGACATCTGCAAGATCATCCAGACACATGTCAAGAACGGCGTATTCAACGATTTTGAAACAGATATTGTTTCTGTGTTACCCGGTGAGGCGGTGGATGCGGTCGAGTGCAGTATTGACGGCTTGACAGTCGCGTATACAATGGCGAAGCTGTATCTCAGAATGTATATTTGGTAAAGGAGAAGCAAAATGAGCGAAAAGCAGAGATTTATGCAGGCGCAGGATGCTATTTCCGGCGCTACGGCATCCGCTTATGCGAAGTTCCCGAACGGCAAGAGGTATTGCCT
>JAZQWE010000283.1:0-4478 GCA_045632225.1 Eubacteriales bacterium
CGGTTTTGTTAACACATGAAAATGTTTACATTTTCATGTGAGGAAACCTATAATTTATATCCCAAATGCCTGTCTTGCGAGGGCAGAAGCCTCGCTTAAATTTTTAGGCTTTTCCTTGGGTGTAAGCGGCACGCTTGCAGAGCCGCTTGTGGAGGAAAGCGCGGGCGGATTTTCGCGGCGGAGTTCTGCTAAAATAGCCGCCTCACAAAGACGCATTGCCTCGGGATTACCCTTGATAAGCGCAAAAAGTTCCTCCGCAGTGGGGGCATCCCCTGCACTCTTGCCGCGGTCAATATAATATGCCGTGCGGAGTTTTTCCTCGTCACTCATTGCCGCAAGTGCCGCATTTTGCGCAATGATTTCCTCAATCGCGCCAATGCGCTCGCCAAAATGCGGGAGAGTGCCGTCAAGCGCCATTTTGTACTTTGCCGACTCATAGCGAGCTGCCTTGAGCGCGCCCTCATACTCACTTGCGAGCGCGGCACGCGCACTTTCCTCAATGGCGGCATTATACTCTGCAACTGCGGCATCGCGCTCCTCTTCGGAAAGCGACAAAAGTTTTTCAAAATCAAGGTTCATTGATTGCATTTGTTCCATTTTCACTTCTTCCTTTCTTTTCTTCATGCTCCCTTATATGCTCTTCAAGCGCCGCCGCACGGGTGGGATTTTCGCGGCGAAGTTTGTAGTACGAATACTCAAGCGCGGCACGGCGATGCTCGGCTATGTGGAGTTCATGGTCATCAAATGTGCTTGTGGAAACATGTTCTCCCAAAGTGAGCGCCATATTTTCTCTGCGCGCGGCCGCGCTTTGCAAATCATCCTCATAAAGGCTGTGCATAAAATCGCCAAGACGCATACCCTGAAGCAACTTTTTGCGGATAAGGCGCGGAATTTTTCCATCGTCGCCGTTAAAAAGTCCCATGTCAATGCCGTTTTTGATTGCCGCAATGCGGCTGTCCTCGCTGTGGAGTAGCGCGTTTTCGCTGTCAAAAACTATGTCATATGAATTGATGTCATCCCCGCACCATACAAGGATTGCACTTTTGTCATAGCCGCCTGAAAGTTTTTCAACATGCGAAATGTCGCCATGAATTTTGTAGAGTTTGAGCCAAATTTTTGCCGTGGAAAGCACAGCCGCACGAATTTCATCACCCGTGAGCGCAAGGCGCACTCCGTCAATGTCACGCAAACGCTCAATTGCGCTTGCGCTGTTGAGCGAACTTGAAAAATTGCCCGTTGCGCCAAGGTGGGAAAGACCTGCAACATACTCCATCTCATGCGAAAGATTTTCGCACTCCTCAAACACTCCGCTCGGCAAACTTTGTACCGAAAGCGGCTTGGGTTCTCCGCGGTCGGGGTTGTACTCAACAATATCCCCCGGGGCAACACCGTGCATGGCAAGTTCGTCAATATCGTCAACCGCACCCTCGGGTACAAGCAAGGGATTGAGCGCAAGCGAGCGGATGTAGTCATGAATTTTATTCTTCACGCCGTTGTACGCACGCTGAAGCGGTATCAGTTCCTCAATAACCGAGCGGCCGAAAAACATGCCCGCCACACGCTTACACCTTAACATTGCAAGCGGATACTCATCAATCGGCAATGTGCCGTAATAAAGAATACGGTCGGGCGTTGCAATAAACATTCTGCCCGAAGGATGGCGCGCCGACGGCTTTTCCATATAGGTACGAAGCAAGGTGGCATTTTCTGCCTTGCGAAGCCCCGCAGAGAAGGTCGCCCCCACATAGGAAAGGCCGCCCACCCCCGCTGTGGGCACAAGTGCGTATGTATCAACATCACGCGGCTTTACGCGCACACCAAAGCGACGGTCAACCTCCTTTACACTCACCACCTGCTCAATGATAATTGAACTTTGATCGGATAAATTTTCCTTGTAAATGCTTTCGGGAAGCACCTCGTACGCGGTAATCACCCCAAAATCAAGGTCGCCGAGTGTGATTTTCTTTTCGCCGTCGAAAACGGCGTCACCCTTTGCACCGTCCCACCACGAAAGCATAAATGCGGTGCCGCAAAGTTCGCTCCAAAGTATCATGCTGTCCTTTTTGGAAGGAAAATCGCATTTGTACTGTGTCTGGGTCAAAAGGCGCGTTGCAACAAGACTTTTTTCATAGTCACTCATCTCGCTTGTCGCAGGGTGAACAGCCATTGAAAAATCAAGCGACTTGAAATTTGCAATACGCGTTTCAATCAGCGGAGCAATGCGATTGTAAACGCCGCGCTCCATGTAATCGTATGGAGGCTCATAGTCCTCAAGTTCGCCGCGGTAGGGATTTAAGTCGCGGTACTGATGACCGGAGTAAAAGTCGGAGTTAAGCATCCATTTGAGTTCAAGTGGGCGGCGCTCTTCATGACGCCTGTGACACTCGTCCTCAATCATTTTAAGGATGTCCTCCTTGTACTCCCCGCGCGGCGGCTCCTTTTCTTTAAAACTGAAAAGTTTCATTTGTTAATTCTCCTTTTTTCGTCAAGAGTCTTGCGGTGAGGCGAAATGTGCCGTGCGCGATGCGGCTTTTGTTCATCCTTGCAGATGTATTTCATAAACTCTTTTCTCTCATTGCGATGATAAACTTCAAGAGAGAAAATCGCGACTAAAAACGCGGCAAATACAAGCAAAATCAAGCCTTTTCGCCCCTTTTTGGCTTGGTGAGTCGCGCAATCTGCGCCGCGCAATCGGCACAGATGTAAAAGCCGCCAAGAAGGTTTGGGCTGCCCGAAACCTTGTATGTAGCTGTGCTTTTGCAGGCGGGCACCGCGCAAATATGCTTTGCCGCCTTAACGGTAATCTCTTTCATAAACTCTCCTAAAATCTGTTTTTTCTTCGGTTCTTGCCCGTGAAATCGCTGATTGTCACGGTGCTTTTTTGCCTTGGCGCACCCGTTTGCATCACGGCAAAATAGCGGAGCGCATCGGGCAAATGCGTTATTTCATGCGGCTCTGTGGCGCAATCGCCAATGCGCTTTTTGTCGGAAAGGAGCGAGGGCAAACAGCGGATAAGATTTTCGCAATCGCTGCTTATTTTAAGGCGCGCATCGCATTCGCCGCCATCGGTGTGAAACACCTTTAGCCACTCTTTAAGCGCCATCCAGCCGCCAAGGCGGTTGTTGTCGGCAACGGTAAGCGGCACGCCGTGCTGTTCAAAAAGCATGGCAATGCTTTTGCCGCTGTCTTTTTGGCGCGACCAAAGGTCACCGGGCGCAAGCGTGCGGTAAATTTCAAGCCCCATACTTGCCTCTCTTATCGCTTCTGCCGCCGCAGATACAATAAGGTCATGCGCATACACCTCTTTAAAAACCATGGCATACCCGAGTGAATCAACCGCGATAAAAAGGCATGCAAGCGCGTCAAGGCCGTAGTCGATGGCGCGGTAAATCCGCGCATTTTGCGGCACGGGGCGCGGTGATATGACATGCACATCACCGCGGAATTCTGAGAAAAACTGTCCGCCGCCGACTCCCCATTCTCCAAGTCCGCAAACGCGGTATCGCTCGGGGTCGCGCACTTTCATTTCCTCAAACACCCGCAAATCAGCCTCATCAAGCCACTCGTTAACTTTGTAGTTAACCGTCATGGCAAACACATCGGGCGATGCGCGATCAAAAAACCGTTTTTTCAGCCAATGATTTTCGCTCCACGGGTTAAAAGTCAGCGTAATCTGCTTGAAAAGTCCGTGTGGCATCTCTCCACGGATACTTTCGTCAAGCGTGTTGAAAGCATCCTCGCTGTCAACTTCATACGCCTCCTCAATCCACATCCAGCAAAGTACCCCGCACGAAACGGTCAGCGATGTGAGTTTCAGCGGATCGTCAAGTCCCGCAAAAAACACTCTCTGCCCGGTTGCCTTAACAATGATTTCAAGCGGGGCACTCTTGAAATCAAAATACTCACTTGCACCAAGGCGCTTTATCGCCCATTTCAGTTCTGAAAAAGCGGAGCGCTCAAGCGTGCGATATGTACGGCGTACAACCACTAAATTTGCCTCGGGATGTTTTAAAAGATGGTAGATGTACCAAAGCGCTGTGGTTTTGCTCTTTTTGGAAGCGCGAGAGCCTTTGACAACGCGGTAGCGCTTGCGTGTTCGCCAGAACTCGCCGTAGCCGCCACCGACAATGTCGGGTAAAAACTGCTGTTTTGTCACTTTAACTCATCCTCGCCGCAAATGATGAGTGGGAGTGCAATACTACCCTCGATGCGTTCGCCGAAAATCCCATAGTGCTTGCCGATAAGCTCTGCGGCTCGCGTCACATCCGAAAGACGCGGGCGCATTTTCACCACTTCAACCCTCTCGCCGCGCTCAACAAAGGTGCGACCGTCTTCCTCGGTAGTTTTGGTTTCCTCGCGCAGTTTTACCACGGTGTCCTCGGTTTCCTCGCGGCGCAGAATGCGCGTGAGAGTTTCAAGCACCTCGGCAGAAGTTGCAACCGCCTTGTTTTCGTTTTCCATTTATTTTTCCTCCTTTC
>JAZQWE010000284.1:0-3276 GCA_045632225.1 Eubacteriales bacterium
CGAATACACCTCCGTCGGAAATCTAATTGTTTCGGTTTATACCGCAGGAGGTGCAATTCCCATTGAAGGAGCACTTGTAACAGTTCGAGGTGCCACACCAAACAGTTCAGGGGTAATAAGTGTCCTTTACACCGACCAAAGCGGCAACACGCCCAGAATATCACTTCCCGCCCCTCCCGCCGCAACATCGGAAGCGCCGAGTAACACTACTCCGTTTGCAAGTTACAACATCGAAGTCGATAAGGAAAACTTCTATCCGCGAAGTTTTATCAATGTCCCCGTATTCGCCTCTACCACTTCAATCCAACCGGTAAACCTTATTCCCAAAACAGAGTATGAAGGCAACGCCGTAATACCGAATGAGGGTAGCGTAACAGAAAGCCAGAACCCAAATTTATAAAGGAGGAAAATATGCCGACAGGAATTCCCACAATACCCGAAACCATAACTGTTCATCTTGGAGCTCCGTCTTCAAGCGCACAAAACATCACAGTTCCGTTTATAGATTACATAAAAAATGTAGCCTCAAGTGAAATTTATCCAACTTGGCCCGAAAGTGCAATCAGGTCAAATATATATGCTCAAATTTCATTTGCGCTTAACCGTATTTATACAGAGTATTACCGTAGTCGCGGATATGATTTTGATATTACAAACAACACACAGTATGATCAGTTTTTTGTCCCGAACCGCGACTATTTCGAAAACATTTCTCAAACTGTTGATGACATATTTGACAGTTACATACGCCGCCAAGGCGCAGTTGAGCCACTTTTTGCGCAATATTGCGACGGTATACAGACAACCTGTGACGGTCTTTCTCAATGGGGTACCGTTACACTTGCAGAGGAGGGACTTGTGCCCTATGAAATTTTGCAAAATTACTACGGCAACAATATTGACATTGTAACTGATGTTCCACTTGCCGAAGTTGGAGCGAGCTTGCCCGGAGCGCCACTTATTAAAGGTACGGGCAGCGATGCCGTGCGCCAAGTACAAATAAGGCTCAACCGCATTTCAAATAACTACCCCGCCATTCCTAAAATTTCACCGGTTGACGGGTATTTTGGTGAAGAAACCGAAGCCGCGGTGCGTGAATTTCAAAGAATTTTCAATCTTGTAGAAGACGGCATTGTCGGTAGTTCAACCTGGTATGCAATTTTGCGTATTTATAATAGCGTAAAGCGTCTTTCCGAACTAAATTCCGAAGGAATAACACTTGAGGAGGTTTCAAGGCAATATCCCGAAAACTTAACAGAAGGAATTGAGAGTGACGGCGTAAGACTGTTGCAATATTTTTTAACATATATTTCAACATTTATTCCCACCGTGCAAGCAACTCCGATTGACGGGGTGTTCGGGCCGTCCGCAACAGAAAGCGTTCGCTCTTTTCAACAAACATATTCACTACCTGAAACCGGAATAGTGGATGAAATTACATGGTATGAAATTTACAATGTATATCTGGGACTCATTGCTTCAATTCCGCCCCGTTTCAGCGAAGGAATTGTGGTTCCGTATCCAGGATTTATTTTGCGTGTAGGTAGCGAAAACGAATATGTTTCGCTTGTTCAAGAATATTTAAATTACATATCAAACACCTATGACCAGATTCCGAGTGTACCCGTTACGGGATATTTCGGGGCGCTGACATACAATGCGGTCGCCGCATTCCAAAGACTTTTTGCGATTGAAGAAAGCGGCACGGTTGACCTTGAAACATGGAACGCAATCACAGAAATATACGAAGACCTATACAGCGGAAATACAACCTCTCCGGGCCAGTATCCCGGTTTTGAAATAGGAGAATAAATATGACATACCAAAACGATGATGTAAAGCAAGCAATCATGCAAATACAAAGGTTTTTGCGACTTTTGCAAATAAACTCAAAAGAAACGGTAAATGTACCGATTGACGGTATTTACGGTTCAAGCACCAAAGATGCCGTAAAAAAGTTTCAAAAAGAAAACAACCTCCCCGATACGGGAACAGTTGATAAAGTCACTTATGACCTTTTGTATGAAAAAGCTCTTGAGGCCGAATTTGAGCAAAGCGAACCGCTTCCGCTTTATATTTTTCAAAACGGGCAATCCGTTAAAAAAGGCGAAGAAAGCGATTTTGTTATGCTTTTGCAAATAATGCTGAATTCGCTTACTGTTGCATACGATGACTATTCCCCTCTTGAAATCAACGGAATATTTAACGAACAAACAGAAAACGCAGTAAGACTTTTTCAAATGCGTAATAATATTCCTGCAAGCGGAATTGTCAACAAACAAACATGGAATGCGATGGTCAACAATTTCAACAAATACAATGCGCAAAATCAATAGAAAAAGGTCAAAAAACTGTAATACACCGAGAAATATCAAGAAAAGTGCGGTTATGCCGCACTTTTTGACTTTTATTTGACCATATTTGACTTTGACTATTTTTGACTAATGTTTTAAAATAGTGTTGTAAGAAAAACAAACGAGGTGAAAATATGCTTATTTCCGACTCTATTGCCGCATTTATCGACGAAATGTTAAGTGACTGCGGTGGTACACTTGAAATAAAACGAAACGATCTTGCAAAAAAGCTCGGCTGTGTGCCAAGCCAGATTAACTATGTCGTTGCCTCCCGCTTTACCCCTGAGCGAGGGTACATTATTGAAAGTCGCCGTGGCGGTGGCGGATATATCCGAATTATTCGCAAAGTAATGAGCGAAGACGATATTTTGATGAAATTCTTTAACATAGCAAAAAGCGGCATCAGCGACCGTGACCTTGAGGACATTCTTCAAACGCTTTACTCATCGGACATAATTACTGCGCGTGAAGCAAGATTTATTCGCGCTTGCCTTTCGCAAGCCGCACTATCTTCCCTCCCTCGCGAAGTTCAAAACAGCGTTCGCGGCAACAGTTTTGCCAACATGTTACTTACACTGATGAGGTGATTAAAATGATTTGCTCAAAATGCAAGACCAACAGCGCAAGTTTTTTCTACACTCAAAATATAAACGGTAAAGAAACATCATTGGCACTTTGCCAAAGTTGTGCACAAAAGGCCGGTATAGGCACAAGCATGGTACCGCCGCTGTTCAGCACATTTATTACAAAAAATCAAGCAAGCAAAAGCGCATCTGCCAAAAAATGCCGCCTTTGTGCTTTGACCTTTAGTGACCTTTTATCCATGGGCAAGGTTGGATGCCCCGAATGCTACAATACCTTCAAAGAAGAACTCAGCGATACAATACGCTCGATCCACGGCACCGCAAAGCACAGCGGCTCT
>JAZQWE010000285.1:0-2703 GCA_045632225.1 Eubacteriales bacterium
TTTTCATGTGAGGAAACCTATAATTTATCCTTGCAACAAAAAAGCACCCGTGAGGGTGCTTTTTATATTAAAATGATACTTTTCTGATGTCTGCGCCAAGGTCACGAAGTTTGTTTACAATGTTATCGTAACCGCGCTCAATTGTGTGAATGTCAATAATTTCGGTGCGTCCGTTTATTGCAAGGCCCATTATTACCATTGCCGCACCGGCGCGAAGGTCAACAGAGCGCATGGGTGCGCCCACAAGTTCGCCGACACCGCCGTGAACAATGGCTGTTTCGCCCGCAACATCAATATTTGCGCCCGTTTTGCGAAGTTCTTCAACATAGCGGAAACGGTTATCCCACACCGCCTCAATAACCTTGCTGTCACCGTTTGCAAAGCAAAGAAGCGCTGTCATTTGCGGTTGCATATCCGTGGGGAAACCGGGGTATGGACGGGTTTTAACATTGATATTTTTCATTTCGCCCTCGCGGCGAACAATGATTGCATCGTCAAGTTCTTCAACCGAAACGCCCATTTCGGAAAGTTTTGCGCTGATGGAGTCAAGGTGCTTGGGGATAACATTGTTGATTTTAACATTGCCGCCCGTTGCCGCCGCCGCAAACATAAATGTGCCCGCCTCAATCATGTCAGGGATGATTGCATAGGTACAGCCGTGGAGTTTTTCAACGCCCTTGATTTTGATTGTATCGGTACCTGCACCCGTGATGTTTGCGCCGCACGCATTAAGGAAGTTTGCAAGGTCAACGATGTGGGGTTCACGCGCCGCACTTTCAAGTATGGTTGTGCCCTTTGCAAACACGCTTGCAAGGATTACATTAACTGTTGCGCCAACCGAAACTTTGTCAAAATACACCTCACAACCGACAAGTTCATCCGCAGTTGCTTCAACATATCCGCCGCGTGTATCAACCGTTGCGCCAAGCGCCTTAAAGCCTTTTACATGCTGGTCAATGGGGCGTATACCAAAGTTACAGCCACCCGTCATGCCAACTTTTGCTTTTTTGAATCTGCCAAGCTCTGCGCCGATGAGGTATGTAGAACCGCGCATGCGGCTTACAAGTTCATAAGGGGAGCGGCAGGGGAGGATGTCGGTGGTATCAATTTCAACTGTGGTATGGTCACGGCGCACTTTTGCGCCCATTTTTTCAAGAATCTCAAGAGTGAGGTCAACATCTAAAATTTCGGGTACATTTTCTATGACACAGCGGTCTGCGGTGAGAATTGTGCCAAAAAGAACGGGCAATGCCGCGTTTTTAGCACCGCTTATCTCAACGGTGCCCATTAGAGGGGTGCCGCCGTTAATTACGATTTTATCCATAGGTTGGTATCCTTTCGGAGATTTAACAAATGAAGTATAACACAATTTTGTGTGCTTTTCAATATATTTCTTTGCTCAGGGCGTTTACTGCATTTTGAGTATTGTCGGTATAAGTGATTTTGTATGACGGAACAAAGAGCATGCGGTCATTTTGTGAGTCCTCGTAAAGGGTGTAGCAAAGGGAAATGTCTTTAACCGTACCCGTTTTGCCGCGTTGCTTTTCACTAAACATTATATTTACTCTGTCTAAAAGTTGTGCGCTTTCTTTGCCCTCGGGCACGCCAAAAAAGTGCTTGCCGAAAGCGTAAACTATTTTACCGTCTTTAAGTCCGAAAACGCATGTCATGTCATAAAGCGAAAGTGAGTTTTCAAACTGATTTGCGGTAATGAAAGTATACTGTCCAAAAGCCGCGCATTTGGCATTTGCAAGTGAGTTTTCGGGCAACGCAATCAAACTTTCAAGCGATTGCCTTGCCGTTTTTGCCTCCTCGGTTGCCATGGGTGCGGCGTTTTGAAGCGCAAGGGTTATTTCGTCTTTTAAAGCGGCATTTGTGTAGTCGATTGACATGTCATAGCCAAGCAAAAGCATGTCGCCCTCAAGCGTTTCGGCGCGAATGCCGCTTGGCAAAAGATAGATGCCGTCCGCCTCTTTCAAAAAGAGCAACGAGCACACAAACGCAAGGTAGTTTTCTCGGTCATACTCGCAAAACAGCACATCTGCCGAGTCGTTTTTAACAGCAAGTTTGTCCGCTGTGATGACTATGCCGCTTTTTTCAAGCAATGAGGATGCCATAGCGGCTGTGCCGCTGTCGGTAAAGCGCGATGCAATGAAATATTTATATGCAAACGCGCAAAGTGTGATGTTTACAAGTACAAGCAGAACAATCAAAAAACTTTTAACATTTTTCCAACTCATTTGTCCGCCTCCGTATAGTACCAATGTGCATCAAGTTCCTCATTTGGGATGGCGTTAACATTGTATCGCAAAGACAGCGAGTCAATATCGCTCTTTCTTTGGGCGTAGGTGTATGCCAAAAGCGAGGGGAAGGGGGATGCAGTTTTGCCGCTTTTCAAAACACCGATAAAGTTAAGTTCTATGCTCTTGAATTTGCCACCCGACACGGTGAGTTTTGCAAGGTGTGGAAAAGCTTCACCCTCAATTGCGATTTCGGAGTCGGAAAGGCCGAAAAATACCGTGTAGGTATCGTCTTTGTGATAAAAGCCGCAAAGTTTAAGCGAAAGAGCGGCGCCCGTCATTTCGGGATAGGCATTTTGCAGTTTTTCCACAAGGGAAACCGAGGCGCAAAGTACATCGTAATATGAAATATCGAGGGTGTTTTTATTTTGGTCAAGGAAGTTTGAAATTGCAAGCCCCGAGT
>JAZQWE010000286.1:0-1531 GCA_045632225.1 Eubacteriales bacterium
AGTCGGTTGGTGCAAGACTTTGGCAAAGAGGTGCAGAACCCACCTTTGAGCATGCGGCGATGAGTCGCACGGGTGTGCCCGTTACAGCTTTAATGAGTGCGGCGTTTGCCGAACTTGGGTGGTAACACGGAATTTTTTTCGTCCCGAGGTTTTTACCTCGGGATTTTTTTATTTCAATAACACTTTTCAGGGAGATATATTATGAAACTTACAAATCTTGTAGGCGACCGCTTTAAAGAAAGACCTGCGGGCGCCGTAATCGACAGCCACGCGCTCATGCTTCGCGGCGGCTATATGAAGTTTGTGGCAAGCGGTATTTTTTCACAGTTTCCGCCCCTTCTTCGTACATGCAAAAAGATTGAAAACATCATCCGCGAGGAGATGAACAAAATCGACGGTCAGGAGGTTTTGTTCCCCGTGGCAATGCCCGCCTCCCTTTGGGAAGAATCGGGCAGATATTCTTCCATTGCTTCCGAACTTCTTCGTTTTAAGGACCGTAACGATGTACCCATGGTACTTGGTATGACCCATGAAGAAGCGGCTGTTCAGCTTGTACGCGAGTTTGGTACAAGCTACTCAAAGTACCCCTTTATGATTTATCAGATTCAGACCAAGTTCCGTGATGAGGCAAGACCGCGTGCGGGTATGATTCGTGTACGCGAGTTTACAATGAAGGACGCATACTCCTTCCACACCTCCATGGAGGATCTTGAAAACTACTATGCGCGTTGCCACAGAGCATACGAGCGCATTTTTGCCCGCGCAGGCGTTCCCGAGGTTGTAAGCGTTAAGTCCGACTCGGGTATGATGGGCGGTAGCGTTTCTCATGAGTTTATGCTCCTTACCCCCATTGGTGAGGATACACTTGTAATTTGTCCCGAGTGCGGCTACAGCGCAAATATGGAGGCGGCAGATTGCATTATCCCCGCATACGCGGATGAAGAGATGAAGGAACTCACCCTCACTCACACACCGAATGCTCACACAATCGAAGAGGTTGCAGAATTCTTGAATGTTGATGCAACCAAGACTGCAAAGGCTGTTGTATATCAGGAAAACCTCACCGACGATTATGTAATCGTGTTTACAAGAGGCGACCTTGATGTAAACGAAACCAAACTCCGCAACTTCCTTGGCAAAGAAATTCACCCCGCGGTTGTAACCCTTGAAAGCGGCATTGTTGCCGGCTTTATCGGCGCGGTTAACTTTGAGGGCAAGGCAACTCTCCTCTTTGATAAGTCACTTGAGGGTGCAAAGAACCTCGTTTGCGGCGCAAATAAAGAGGACTATCACTACACCGGTTTCAACATTGAGCGCGACTACGGCAAGGTTGAGTATCACGACTTTTCCAAGGCTTATGCAGGCGGCATTTGCCCCGCATGCGGCAAGCCCCACCTCACCGTTAGCAACGGTATTGAAGTAGGTAACATCTTCCAGCTTGGCACAAAGTATACAAAGACAATGGGCATGTCATATCTTGATGAAAACGGCGAAAGCCAGTGCCCCATCATGGGTTGCTACGGTATCGGCG
>JAZQWE010000287.1:0-4577 GCA_045632225.1 Eubacteriales bacterium
GCACTCAGATACGAATAAGGAGAAGTTATGAAGAAGATATTAACATTTATTTGCGCCGCGGCACTTTCTGCCGCGCTTACCGTGGGAGCGGCGGCGTTTGTCGATATAACCGACGAAAATACCAAAGAAGCGGTTTATTCGCTTGAGAGTATGAACCTTGTCAGCGGTACAAGTGCGACAAAGTACAGCCCCTCTCTCACACTCACCCGCGCGCAGGTTTGCACTATGGCTGTGCGTGCACTCGGCCTTGAAAAATCACTTGACAGTTACAAAAACCAAAACCTTTTTACCGATGTAAAAGGCAGCATGTGGCACTCCGGCTATGTAAATCTTGCATACCGTGAGGGAATTATCAAAGGATACGGTAACGGTAAATTCGGCCCTGATGATACCGTTACATACGGTCAGTTTGTTACAATTTTGCTCCGCTTGCTCGGCTACACCGAAAGTGACATCGGCAAAATCTGGCCCGCAGACTATATCGTTTTTGCAAGCAACAAGGGCCTTGACGACGGCGTAAATCTTAATGCTGACAGCGCGGTTTCGCGCGGCGATGCGGCGATTTTGCTTTACAACACCTTGCTTGCAAAAGCAAAGGGAGCATCCTCGCCTTTTTACACCACTTTAAACGGCTATACTTCGTCAACTTCTGCCATTATTCTTGATAACAACGATACCACCTCTAAAGAGGGCGACCTTTATGTAATTGTTGTCGGCACATCGGGCATTGAGAGAAAGTATTATGAGCAGAAAAACCGTCTTTCTGATGCGTTTATTGGCTCTTTCGGCAACATTCTCTTTAATTCTTCCGGAGAGGTTATCGGATTTGTTTGCGATGATATCGACTACAGCGATGTTGTGGTTTTGAATGCAAAGATTTCGGGTATTACCGATAAAGACGGCAACACATATAAGATTTCCGCATCTGCAAAGGTTATCAGCGACAGCAATCTCTATGCCTATGGCGAAACGGGATATGTTAAAGTGAATTCACACGCAAACCAGACCGCGCGACTTTACACCGATAAAAAGGAGGATGTTAAGTACATCTATCTCACAACGGGCGTAAAGAGTTCCGAAACTCCCACAGCGGTTGCAATGACCGATGAAGCAGGCAAAGAATTTGCCGAAAAACTCGGTATCAAAACAAGCGATTATAATGTAGTCAAAAACGGCGGCAAGACCACCGCTGCATCTCTTGAAAAGTATGATGTTGCATACTATGACGAGATGACAAACACTTTGCGCGTATCAAACTACAAAATCAGCGGCGTTATCGAATATGCCTACCCCTCTGTAAATGCTGCAACAAGCATTACTATTTCGGGCATGGAACTGAATGTGCTTGAGGGCGCGTGGGAAACACTTTCCGCCTTTACTCTCGGGGAGCGCATAAGCGTTGCTTTGGCAGATAACGGTGCTGTAGCGGCGGCATTTTCCACCGATGTGATTGATGCCGAGATGTACGGCGTGCTTTCAAATGACGGCAATTCCATCACCCTTTGCGGCAGCGGCATTGTTATGTCGCCAAAGGATATTTCCGCAAATCTTGCACTCAACGGCTCCCTTGTTAAAATTGACAATACCGACCCCGACAGAGTTATGTGCGATGCTCCCTATAAGAGAATAGTCGCAACCGATACACTTAGTATAAAGGAAGGCACCCTTGGCGACAAAAAAATTGCCGCCGGTTGTGTGATTTATGAGTGGGGTGGAAGTGGCTATGTTTACAGCCTTTCGGGCGAAGCAGGCAAACATTCCTCGGATTTCTCCGAAATTTACTATGCGGACACATTTGACTCTTCCTATGTCAGCTACTACCATGTAAACAGCTTGAACGAGGTTGACATCCTTGTTCTTAAAGATGTTACCGGTAACTACTATGAATACGGTTTTATCGATGTGTATAAAGCGGGAGAGGGCGTGCTTTCGTACAAGGGTCTTTCTATTACAAACGATAAAAATCCAAGCGGTAGCCAAAAGTATATCTACACTCTTTCCGGCGCTTCCTACTACGGCGGTGTTGCGCTTGCTAAATACAGCAAGAATTATTCAAAAGTTGCCTCCGTTGTAAAACTTAACGAGGAAAAAGATGTAGCATCTACTGCATTCTATTTGAATTCCGATGATGAATGGTATGTAAAACTCCCCACAGCGCGTCTTCCCGTCAGCGATGGCGTAACGGTATATGTAAAGACTACGGATAAGTGGTCAAGCGGCCAAGAGGGCTTGCTCATGGCGATTTCCTCCGAGATGAAAATCAGCGTTTACTATGACCGCACTCCCACTACCGGCGCACAGATAAGAATGATAGTGGTTGGATAATTTTCTTAAAAAAGCATCAAGTTTTTTCAAACTTGATGCTTTTTTTATTCAACATAATCGGATGGGGAAATACCGTAGTATTTTTTAAACACGCGGGAGAAGTAACTTGTTCCCGAAAAACCGAGATAATCGGCAGTTTCGCTTACATTCATGTATGTACTTGACAAAAGATACGCGGCATGGCGCATGCGCAAATCGAGGATATAATCGTTAATCGTTGTGTTCATATACTTTTTGAAAATGCGCATGCAGTATTGCTTTGAGAGTTTATTGTTTTTGCAAATATCCTCAAGCGTGATGGAGCTTGTGTAGTTTTCTCTTATGTAGGTGAGGATTTTGTTTACCTGTAAGGGGATTTTATTGTTTGTGCGGAATTTTTCGCAAAATGCTTGTGAAATATGAAACATAATTTCCGAAAACTGAATGGCAAGCAAAAGCTGCTGTTTGCTTTCGTAGTTAAGGCGGGTGTTTACGCATTTGCGGATGAGAACCTCAACATTTTGCGCTTGCGCGCCAAGCGAAACCTTGTAGTCAAAAACGAGTTCGCGGTCATCGTCCTCATCAAAATTTGTAAGTCCGTAGGATAGTTTTTCTTGCGGAATATCATCAATCGCCTTTAGTTTTTCGGGCGGTTTTTCAACTGTGACAATGTCGCCGGTGAAGTGAAAGAAGGTATATTCACAAAAACTTTGTGTGTTTGGCGCGTATAGCACATTTTTTGGCACAATTGCTATATCACCCTTTTGATATGAGAGTTCATCGTTTCCTATTTTAAAACGGCAACTGCCCGCGTGAAAAAAGACAAGCATGTTAACGGGCATGGTGCGCCCGCTGTGGCTCCAACCCTTTTTTTCGGTTACGCGCCCCGTCATTGTTACGAAAGGGAGCTTTGAAAAATCATAGGAAAGCATATTTTTCCTCCCCTAAAGTTATATATTTCCATTATACTACTTTCTTTTACAAACGCAATAGAAACGCGGCAAAAAAGTTTCATATTTTGAAACAATTTTATATCATTGTGTATTGCGGATTGAAAAGCAATATACTATAATATAGTTGTAAAACCATGCAAAAAATAAAAACAATATAAAAAATTATTAAACAATTTTAACAAGGAAGGGTGCAGATTATGTTACTTCAAACCAAAGACCTCAGTTTTGTCATCAATGAAAACGGTTCCGATGCAGGTTTCATTATTACCGGTAAGGAAAGTGCGGCAGTACGCACATCCGATTATTTCCGTTTGATTCTTGATGACGGCCTTCGTACCGAAATCCCGATTATGTCCCACAAGCAGGTAGGCGTTGCCAAGATGGTTGGCGATAAGATGGTTATCACCTATGACCGCCTTGTCAGCGAATACGGTGATACCTACGATGTTGCGCTCAGCATTACCGTTGAGATTGAAAACGGTATGCTCAAGTTCACTCCCACAGTAAAGAACAACACAAAGGATGTTCGCATCAACGAGTGCTTCTGTCCTTTGGCTGACTTTAACGAACTCTACGGTGAGGAAAAAGATGATGTTATCTATTTCCCCAACGGCCTTGGTACAAGAGTTGAAAATCCTTGGAAGTTTATGAAGGACATGACCTCTGTTTGGTACCAGCACGACGAGTATGAAATTTTCTGGCACTATCATTACCCCAGAGCAACCATGGGTTGGTTCGGTATTGAGTCCAACGGTCACTTCCTCTATGTTGGTAGACATGATGAAAAGGCTCGTCATTGCTTCATGACCGTTAAGCAGCGCATTCATGCAGACCCTCTCAACCTCATGGTTGGTATTGACCACTTCCCGATGGCTCGCCCCGGCGAAGAGCTTGAACTCCCCTCCACCGTACTCGGTATTCTCGACGGCGACTGGAGAGCAGGTGCAGACTTCTACCGTGCATGGGCAGAAAAGACCTTCTACAAGGTTACCGAAAAGAAGGATTGGGTAAAGAAGATGGTCGGCTGGCAGAGAATCATTATGCGTTCTCAGTACGGCGAAGACTACTACAAGGCAAGCGACCTTCCCAAGATTTACGAGGAGGGTGCAAAGAGAGGCATTCATACAATCTTCCTCTTCGCATGGTGGAAGGAAGGTATGGACCGTAACTATCCTACATATCAGGAGCCTTATGAAGGCGCGTTCAAGGAACTCTCTGAAAATATCAAGAAGGTTCAGGACATGGGCGGTACAATCATTCTCGAATGTAACTGTCACTTCCTTGACCCCCACAACCCCTACTACAAGGAATACGGCGACG
>JAZQWE010000288.1:0-5384 GCA_045632225.1 Eubacteriales bacterium
ACCGTAATCGTGAACCATAAGGTCATGAGTGCCAAGCACACCGTTGTAAGACATTATTTTGTCGCGTATTTCCTCTACAAACTCAGGGTCGGGCGCATGACCTAAAATCGGGTCAAGCGTGTCACGCACGAGCGAAAATCCGCTGTAGAGGATGAAGAGTGCAACAGCACAGCCGACATAGCCGTCAAGTTCAAATGCGGTGTAGTAAGAAACAATCATCGAAATTATAACCGCGCTTGTAGCGATTACATCGTTGCGAGCGTCTGCGGCGGTTGCGATAAGCGTGTTTGAATTTATACGCTTGCCGATGTTCTTGTTAAATACTGAAAGCCAAATTTTCACAAACACAGTTAGCGCAAGTACAGCAACGGTAACAAAACTGAATGCAACGGGGGAGGGATTGATGATTTTTTCAATACTGCTCTTTAAAAGGTCAACCCCGATAATCATTATAAAAAGCGCAACCATCAGTCCCGAAAGG
The DNA here is from genome assembly GCA_045632225.1 of Eubacteriales bacterium. Lineage (GTDB taxonomy): Bacteria > Bacillota > Clostridia > Oscillospirales > CAG-272 > UMGS902. The sequence continues at coordinate 482 of JAZQWE010000288.1, forward strand.
TATTCATATCTTGCATGACCGTATGGGTGGTCGGCATCGGCGGGTTTTGATGCAAGTTTGAAACCGAGAATGCTCATAATACTCGATGAAGCATCGGAAAGGTTGTTAACCGCATCGGCAGTTATCGAAACCGAGCCGCTGACGGTACCGACAATCAGTTTAGCCGCGAATAAAACCAAATTGCAGACAATGCCAACTGCGCCGCAAAGTTTTCCGTAAGCGGTACGAACCTCTTTTTTTGCGGTGTTTTCGCTGTTAGGTACAAAAAGTTTAACAAGTTTATTTGTGATCACTCTATTTTACCTCCACCGAGAAGAATATCATTACTGTAAAAAGCGGCGGTTTGACCGCGTGTAATCGCTCGCTGTGGGGCGTCGAAAACAACGCGGATTTTTCCATTTTCGGGGTAAAGCCACGCGGGGGCTGATGCATGGCTGTAGCGCACTTTAACCTCTGCGCGAATTGCTGTGTCAAAGTTTTTCACAGAGATTGCATTTACATCGGTTACAATGCATTCGCTTTCAAAAAGATTATCATTTGTGCCAAGTACAACGCGGTTTTTTGCGGTGTCTTTTGAAAGGACATACATCGGAGCACCAAGCGCAATGCCAAGTCCCTTCCGCTGACCGGTGGTGTAGCGAATAAGACCTTTGTGCATACCAAGCACATTGCCGCATGCATCAACAAATTCACCGATTGGATAATCTTTATTTGTTTGAGAAATGATGAATGACGCATAATCCCCGTCAGGAATAAAGCATATATCCTGGCTGTCTTTTTTATGCGCACTTGCAAGTGCATTTTCTGCGGCAATTGCGCGAATTTCATCTTTTGTGAGATTGCCGAGCGGGAAAATGGTGCGCGAAAGTTGCTCTTGTGAAAGGAGCGCAAGCATATAACTTTGGTCTTTTTTCTCATCTGCGGCTTTTTTTACAATATATCTTTGCTTTTCTTCGTCATATTCAACTTTTGCATAATGCCCCGTGGCGATTTTATCAATGCCAAGGCGGTCAGCCTCGCGGAGCATAAATTCAAATTTTACATGACGGTTGCAAAGGACACATGGATTTGGCGTTTCGCCGTTTTCGTATGCGCTTATAAAGCGGTCGATAACTTCTTCTTTAAACTCGCGGCGATAGTCGCTTACCAAAAAGGGAATACAGAGCGCATTGCAAACGCTTGCCGCGTCAATTTCGCTTTGCGCTTCATACAGCGGTGTATCGGTGTCCGACCAAAGACGGAGCATCATTCCGCTCACATCATAGCCGCCTTTTTGCAAAAGCAGAGCCGCCGTAGAAGAGTCAACGCCGCCGCTCATCGCCATAAGAACCTTATTTGACATTGTTTTCCTTTCAATCTGCGTAAACAGAGGTAATACCTAAAAATTCCTCAAGGCAAAGTCCGCTGTCTGTGATTATCTGTGCAAGCGGTACACCTATGTAGCGGATATGCCAGGGTTCGTACATATAACCCGTCATTGACTCCTTGCCCTCGGGATAGCGAATGATAAAGCCATAGGAGGCACAGTTTTCTGCAAGCCACTTGCCTTCTTTTGTGTTAGCGAAACTGTTTTTAACAGAGTTTAAGTCCATTGCAAGTCCGCTTTGATGTTCGGAGTGACCGGGACGAGCCGAATATCTGTCCGCAACCGCTTTGCCGTCGCGTGAGGAGAAGGTAGCGTAGGTGCTGACTTGCTGGCGGTACGAGCGGTAGCCTGACACGATTTTCAGCGTCATTCCCTGTGCCTCCGCATCTGCTCTCATTTTTTCAAATGCCGCAGTCGTTGTAGGGTCAAGGCCGCCCGGCACAAAGGTTTCGGGCAGGGAATAGGTTTTGTTTGCAATAAGAATGCCGTTAATATATGTTATGCCGTCAATCACTTCTATTATTGGCTCACCGCCGTATGTATATTCGCCCTCAAGCACGGATGGAACATGTGCGGTCTGCGTTGGTGTAGGCTTGGCTGTGGTTGTGGCGGTAGTTACTTTTGTAGTTGCCGCTGTAGTGGTTACGGCGGTAGTTGCTTTTGTAGTCGCCGCTGTAGTGGTCGCGACTGTGGTAGCCATAGTTGTTGTAACTTCCACGGTGGTAACCTCTTTTGTGGTTATAGCGGTTGTTTGTACGGTGGTTTCTTCGGCAAGAGGTGTCAAGTTTTGATCATGATTTTGCGAAATTACCGCTTCTGTAATAATTTCATCGGTAACTTCTTCGTTTTGATTGGCGCATGAACTAAAGAGAATGCACATAGCAAGGATAAGAACAAACTTTTTCATTTTTACCTCCATTAGCCAAATTAGCAAAATGCCCTTTTGTCCGTAAGACAAAAGGGCATTTATTTGATGGTGCCGGTAGTCGGGGTCGAACCGACACGGTATCGCTACCACCGGATTTTGAGTCCGGCACGTCTGCCAATTCCATCATACCGGCGCGTACTCATGTAGTATATCATATATTTTTTGAAAAAGCAAGATTTTTTATGTAATTTTTTCTATGTAAAAATATTGTTAAATCTTTATTATAACAACACTTGCAATAAGGGAAAATATAAGGTATAATAACATATTATACTGTCGGAGGTATGCAAATGAGTAATATTTGGCATGATATGAATCCCAAAAGAATCACTCCCCGTGATTTTGAGTGTGTTATTGAGATAACCAAGGGCTCTAAAAAGAAGTATGAACTTGACAAGGAGTGCGGATTGCTTCGCCTTGACCGAATTCTTTATACTTCCACTCACTATCCCGCAAATTACGGCTTCATTCCGCGTACCTATGGCGATGACAATGACCCGCTTGATGTGCTTGTGCTTTGCTCTGAGTCCATTGAGCCGATGACGCTTGTTCGCTGTTATCCGATTGGTGTTATCTCGATGCTTGATGACGGGCACGGTGACGAAAAGATTATTGCAATCCCGTTCAACGACCCGAACTACAATCAGTATAAGAGTATTTCCGACCTCCCGAACCATGTTTTTCACGAACTGCGCCACTTTTTCAGCGTGTACAAAGCGCTTGAATCCAAAGAAACTGCGGTAAATGAGGTCAGCGGCCCCGAAAAGGCGATTGAGATTATTTCAGACGCGATAACTCACTACATTGATGAGTTTTGTAAATAAGAAAGGACATTCCCATGAAAAACATAGCAATTTTAGGACTTGGCGTTGTTGGCAAAGGTACTGCTGATTTGCTTGAGGCAAACAAAGCGCTTATCGAGCAGAGAATCGGCGAGCCGATTAACATTAAATATATTCTCGACCTCCGCGATTTTCCCGGTACTCCTTATGAGAATAAGGTTGTGCATGATTTCTCGGTAATCGTAAATGATAGCGAGGTTGACCTCGTTGCCGAAACAATGGGCGGCGCTCACCCTGCATACGACTATTCTCTCGCCGCGCTCAATGCGGGCAAGTGCGTTGTTACATCCAATAAAGAAGTTGTTGCAACTTTTGGCGAAGAATTGCTCACAGCAGCACGCAAAAACGGCGTTTCCTATGCATTTGAGGCAAGTGTTGGCGGCGGTATTCCGATTGTACGCCCCCTTGTTACAGACTTTATTGCAAATAAAATTGTTGAAATCAGCGGTATTTTGAACGGTACCACAAACTATATTCTTACAGAGATGAAAACTAAGGGCAAATCCTATGCCGATGCACTTTCTGAGGCGCAGGCAAAGGGATATGCCGAAAAGGATCCCACCGCTGATGTTGAGGGTATTGACACATGCCGCAAGATTTGCATTTTGACCGGTCTTGCAAGCGGTGTTCTGCCCGATGCAAAAAAGGTTAAAACCGTTGGTATCAGCGCGGTTGACGGCACCGATGTAAAACTTCTTGAAAAGAGCGGCTACGCTGTAAAACTTCTCGGCAGAATGAAGATGGCAGAAAACAAACCCTGCCTTATTGTTGCGCCCTTTGTATGCGGCACAGACAGCCCTCTTTCACATGTTGACGATGTATTCAACGGCATTACCGTTTGCGGAAACACACTCGGTCAGACCATGTTCTACGGTCGCGGCGCAGGTGCAGACCCCACAGCAAGCGCTGTTGCAAACGATATACTTTCCATTTTAAAAGAAGGAAAGACTTCTTTTGCTCCTGCTTTTGCGGCTGAAAAGGGCGGCGAAGTTGCATCAAGTGACACCTTTGAGTGCCGTCGTTATGTTCGCTCAAGCATGGCAAAGACTGATGTAGAGGCGATTCTTGGCGCGGTTTATGACCTTGGCGGAGCATATATTTCCGAAAAGGTATTTACCGAAAGCGAGTTCGGTGCTGTTGCAGATAAATTTGAAAGCAACTTGAGAGTGCTTTAAGTGATAAAAACTCTTGCATTTTTTGCAAGAGTTTTTTGATTTTTTATAACCGCTCACCTATTGTTTTTTACAGTATTATATTATATAATACAATATTATAGACACAGTGAAAGGATACTCGAAATGGCAGAAGAAATTAAGAGTGAAAAAGGCGGAATTTCCGTCGAAACAGAACATATATTTCCTATTATCAAGCGTTGGCTTTATTCCGACAAGGAGATTTTCCTTCGCGAGATAGTTTCAAATGCGTCAGATGCAATTACCAAACTTCAGCGCCTTATCTCCCTTGGAGAGGTAAAGGATATTGCCTTTGACGGTAAAATCACGGTTAGCGTCAGCAAAAAGGCGCGCACCGTAACCGTTTCTGATAACGGTCTTGGCATGGATGCCGACGAAGTTAAAAAATACATTGGTAACATTGCACTTTCGGGTGCGCTTGAGTTCATACAGAAGTATGAGGGCGAAAACGAGGGTGCCACAGACGGTATCATCGGTCACTTTGGCCTTGGATTTTATTCGGCATTCATGGTTGCTGATAAGGTTGATGTAATCAGCCGCTCGTATCGCGGCGGTGAAGCTGTAAAGTGGGAGT